>CAYYGM010000045.1:0-30175 GCA_964471555.1 uncultured Phycisphaeraceae bacterium | reverse complement strand
ACCGAGAATCTGCAGGTCCGCCAGGTTCACCATGCCGTCACCATTGGCATCGCCGGGATGGAGAGCCGCGAGGGGAACCACATCCGCCAGTGTCGTGCCCAGACGAAACTCATCAATGTCGAACGAGAAGGGGTTGGAGCTGGTGGCATTGACCAGCCAGAGTTGGTCCAGCATCGAGGTGAGCACTTCAATGGTGTTGGTGGTGTCCGTCGCTTTAAGCACGGCAGCGCCATCCAGTTCGGATTCTTCAATGCCGCCGGCCTTGATGCTGTCGTAGGCGGCTTCACTGAGCACCCAGAAGCTGGCCAGCGCACCATTGACGCCTAAGTCCTCAAACTTGGCGATGCCCAGGTAGGCGCTGCCGTCCTGGATACTCACTGATGCCGCGCTGGCACCGGTGGACCCTTCATAACGGACCCTGATGCCCTGTGAACTGGCAGCCTTGATCTGTGAGCCGAAGTGAATCACGCCATCGTACAAACGCACCTCAGCCGTGCGACTGGTGTTGATGCCCGCATCATCAGTCCGCTGATACAGATAGCTGTACCACATATCGCCCGAGCTGATGCCGGCCGTGATGGTGCGGAATGCCTGGATGCCGGTAAAGGCTGGAGCCGTTTGGAAATCAAGGGAAACCTTGTTGCCGGTTGTCCCATAGTCGCTGAAAGCAATGCTGCCGGCTGTCACGTCGATGGTGCCGGTGGCGGTGCTGAAATCGGTGTACCACGGGCCATCGAACCCTGTGCCGCCGTTGTTGCCCGCCAAGGGGCCGGTAGCGTAGTCAAAGGATTCCTCCACCAAGGCAGTGGCCATTGCGATCTGACCCATGCAGAGAGTCATCACCAAGCTGATCGTCCAGGTTGCAATCTTCATGAATCTACTCCTTCCCATAGGTTGGACACACACCTGAATGTCAATATCACGTCTCGCGGTCGGGTCTCCAAGCATGACCCAATTATCACGTGGCAAACCCTCAATACAATCATTTTGCAGAAAGGAACTATGCAACATTGCATTTTATCGCAAACCCATGTGAATCAAATTCTTATGTATTACTTTACGATCTGAATTTCGTAATGTTGTAAGCAATTGCATAGTTGGCAGGAGGTAAAGCCTATTACCTTCTGAGGGGACTTAGTTGGCCCGATTCTTCCTGACAACAAGGCGTGGGATCACCTGCGACGGGCAAGCAACAAGCCAAAGGCAGCAGCGATCAATCCCGCGGACGCCGGCTCCGGAATCACGTCGGCCAACGAGACGCCCAGTCGAATCTCGTCCAGATCAAACGTGAACGGATATGAACTGGTGGCGTTGACCAGTTCAATCTTGTCCAGGTTTGCGGTGAGCACCTCAGCCGTTGAGGTCGCATCCGTGGCGATGAGCACTGCCGTGGCGTTGAGTTCCGCCTCGGTGAGGCCGCCGGCCTTGATGCTGTCATAACCCGCTGCGTCCAGGACCCAGAAAGTCGCCTGCGGGCCGACATTGTTGAGGTTCTCGAACTTGGAGATGGCCAGATAGGCATTGCCGTCCTGGATGCTGGTGGCTGCGGCTGTTGAACCGGTTGATCCCTCGTAGCGCACTTTGATGCCCTGCGAGCTTGCCGCCTTGATCTGTGAACCAAAGTGGATGACGCCATCGTTGAAACGCACCTCAGCCGTGCGACTGGTGGTGATGCCGGCTGTATCCTGCCGCTGATACAGGAAGCTGTACCACATATCACCCGAACTGACGCCCTGGCTGACCGTGCGCAAGGCCCAGATGGAGGTGAAGGCGGGTGCGGTCTGGAAATCAAGCGTGACCTTGTTGCCGGTGGTGGCGTAATCGCTGAAAGCGATGCTGCCGCTGGTCACGTCGATGCTGCCGGTGGCGGTGCTGAAGGAAGTAGTCCAGGCGCTCGCCCAACCGGTGCCGCCGTTGTTGCCGGCCAAAGCGCCGGTGTTGTAATCGAACGCTTCTGCGATCAACACGGAACCCATGGCCGCTCGGCTGACAAGCAGGCTGGCCGCCAGCGCCATCATCGCAATCCGGGATACAGGCTTCATGATCAATCTCCTTCAGTCAAAAGGATCCATCTGCAGCGAGGCATCGCCGTCAGCGATGCCGATATGCCTGCTTCAAGTTTAGGGTGGCGCCAGTGACTTACAACGTCATTTCTGAAGCAAGTGTGCAACAATATCGAGCAACGCAACTTGATGCGTTTCAAATACTTGCGTTTTTCTCGATTGACGCTTGCTCCGCTATGTTGCGGGCATTTCCGCCGCGGAGACGTGCCGGCTCTCTTCGTGCGTGGCACAAGCCAGTTCATCCGGCAGGATCAATTCAGCACCCAATGTCAGGCTTTCACCTCTGCTGTGAGAAGCGGAACAAATGATCGAAATCAGTTGCTCCACAGCCCGCCGCCCCACCACTTCCTCAGCCAGGTCGATGGAGATCGGCTGTGGGTCAAGGCCGGACAGATAACACTTCTGCAGGCCGCAGGAGATGATCGGAAAGTCGCGCATGGGCCGTACGCCACGCTGGATGAGTAATGGGTACAGTGCCGCCGTGAATCGATCGCATGGACAGAACAATCCTGAAAGCGTTGAGCCGAGTTCGGCAATCCTGTCGGCCACCGGTATCAAGGCTTCTGTTACTTTTGCTATGTCAGCCATCTGCAAAGGAACGCTGTCGCCGGTATTCAACTCAACGAGCTTGCGCCCCGCTTCGCGTATCGTCAGAACGAAGGCATGGTTACGCCGGGCCAGAGCAAGGTACTGCTTCTCGAATGTCACATAAGCCAGCAGACCGCGCGTGTGTTTATTCAGATATTCCGCAGCAATCTGGCCGGCCGCCTCATTGCCCAGCATGACGTGCGTGTGATGGGGACTCAGATACGAAGTCAGCCAGACCGTAGGCACATCAGGCAACGCGCCGAGTAAATCCTGCGATGGATAGGATCCTGCCAGCAGCATGCCGTCAATCATGCCTCGGCGAACTATCGACGGCAGACGATGTGGGTGATTGGCTACGATCAGACCTAACCCGTGATCCGCCAGCGCCGTGCCAACGCCGGCAAGCATGTGGACGAACAATTCCGGATAGATGAAGTAGCCCTGGTCCACCATAACCAGCGCCACCTGGCGATAGCGCATGGAAGCGCCGACGCTCTTGCGCAGACCGCGCCGCTGGTCGATCGGAGCCGGGGTGTAACCGATGCGTTCGACCGCGGCATTGACCTTGCGCACCGTGCCCATCGACGGCCCCGGTCGGCCGTTGATCACGCGCGAAACCGTGGATTTGCTCACCCCCGCCATCTTGGCAATCTGCTCGAGTGTCACAGCCCAAGGGTACCCCCGGCATCTGCAACTTGCAATGCAACCGGTGGCTTTTGAATGCAAAACCCGAGAAAAGTCAGCCGTTCCGCGACCCTTTGGCCAGCCACCGGTACAGCCGACCTGCGGTCAGTTCTGGGATCGTCAGATCCTGTCCCAGAACAGCTCCCGCAGCCTTGTAACCGCTGCGAACCGCCCCTTCCATCGTTGCCGGCCAGCCTGTGTCGGTCCAGTCGCCCGCCAGCATCAGGTTGCCGATCGTTCCGGTGACAGGCGGCCGGAGCCTGTCAATGCCGGGGGTGACCGCGAAGGTGGCACGCTTCTCCTTGACCACGCGATGGTGCAGCAACTTCGCTTTGCCTGCAACGGGGAACAGCCTGGTGATTTCCGTCACAGCCATCCGGGCCAGGTCTTCAGCGGGACGGTCAACCCA
This sequence comes from uncultured Phycisphaeraceae bacterium, assembly GCA_964471555.1. Lineage (GTDB taxonomy): Bacteria > Planctomycetota > Phycisphaerae > Phycisphaerales > Phycisphaeraceae > JADLFV01. Next base: position 26,431 of record CAYYGM010000045.1, on the reverse strand, counting down.
TTCACGGGCGGCGCTGATGACGCCGTGCAGGTGCTGGCCTTTTCCTGTCGCCGGGTCGGGGCCTTTGTTGAACAGCCACTGCAACGGGCTCTGCGTCAGGGCAGCGTGCGGCAACGTCATGACCCCCGGAAGATCAAAATACAGGTGGATGCCGATGATCGGGCTGACGGTGATCTCATCGAGTCGTGATAGTCGCGCGTCGGCCTGGCGCATTCCGGGGGCGGGCGTGGTCAGCTTGTCGAGGCGATCGAAAGGCACGGCACTGATGAACCAATCCGCTCGCAGCGTTTGACCGTCGGCAAGACGCAGGCCGGTGACGCGCTGACCATCGAACTCGAAGGCCTCGGCACTGCACGAAAGCTGAATCGTTCCGCCGCTGTTTTTTATCAGATTTCCCGCAGGATCGTAGAGTTTCACCAGCGGCACGCCCGCACCCGGAAGCCCCATCTCGTGGGCGTGTCGGTTACGCAGAAAACCATCCTGAAAAACCTGCAAAGCGTAGCGAGCGCTGACACGATCAAGCTGCTCGTTGCAGGCGCTGACGATGACCACTGCCCAGAACATTTCCATCACGCGCTGCGGCTGATGGTGACGACTCAACCACGCCGCGAAACTCTCATCGGCCACCGTCAGACGATCACAACGCATGATGGCCCACATGGCGCGGCTGATGGCCAGCTTCTCACGCAGTGAAAACTGCTTGAAACCGAGCAGCGAACGTCCTAGATGCATCGGAGCAGGCAGCGAATCCGCCCGCATCAGATCAACACAACCATTCTCGGGGATGAAATAGAAGCGGTTGTGCCACTCGATGCAATCCTCGACGCCGAGGCGGCGATAGAGATCGAGCAGGTGCGTGCAGCAGCGCATCAGCACGTGCTGGCAATTGTCCAGCGTGTCGCCGGTGGTCGGATCGGTGAAGCTGGTGGCCCGGCCGCCGAGGCGCTGACGGGTCTCGATGACCGTCACGGGCACGCCCGCTTCCGCCAGGCGCACCGCGGCCGCGATCCCCGCCAGCCCCCCACCCACGATGATGCAGCTTGTGTCAACCATCGTTCAAAACCGTCTCAGACCCGCTAGTCTAACGCCCCCGCCCCCGGAAGTGTGCCGCTGAATCGGCTGGATTGAGGTGCGATTCGAGGCGAAACGACGCCAATCGCGCGCACGAACTGGCAAGCCCCTGCAGACCACGGCCATCCGCAGTCGTTTTTATGACCATTGCATGAATCAGGACTTGCAAGCGCAATCACCAGCGGGTCCATCGATGGCGCGCACAAACGTTGCGCTTGGATTTTTCCAGTTTTCACTCGCCACGGCGACGTTGCTGCAACATACGACCTTCGGATGACTGACGGATCAAAGTTAAGGGGCGAGCTTCTGCTCGCTTCACCCCTGCCATCGATCGTTGACCTCCAATCTCGGGTGCCGGAAGATGGCATATGGATCCGCGACGGTCCCGGGCGGCGAGATCATTGAAGCCATTGCGACTGTGTCATTGTTCTCACTGAATTGCCGGTTGACTGTTATGTTCATTTCGAGATTGAAGCATGAACATTACAATACGCACTGCATCTTCCGAAGATCGTGAGCAGTGGATTCGGTTGCGGTCGGAACTTTCCCGCATTGCCCGTCTGTGCGACATGAACTCGAAGTGTCCCAGATGTTAGAAAGCGACGGGGTCGTGGCGCCGGCATTCATAGATAACGAACCGACTGGTTTCGCTGAGGTTTCCGTGCGTACGGATCATGTGGAAGGAACAGCTTGTTCACCAGTAGCCTACCTGGAGGGATGGTATGTCCGTCCAGACCAACGGGGCCGAGGTGTTGGGCATGCATTGATTGCGTTCGCTGAGCAGTGGGCGATCACACAAGGATTTTCAGAGTTGGCAAGTGACACGGAACCACAGAATTGCCAAAGTATTGCTTTGCATACGGCACTTGGTTTTAGAGAGGTTGGGAGGAGTGTCCATTTCGTAAAAAGCCTGCGATAATGCGGCATCTTGCACAGAGTTTACCGGTGAAGCAATGTGGCTCCGTACTGGAAATCCCGGACATTCTGGTTGCGGTTCCTGATGGCGTGGCTCGTTGCAGCGTCGATCCTCTCGTTTTTCGCCTTGGTGGCTGGATCGCATGCAATTGGCGGCAGTCGACAAACAGCTTTGGGGCTGGCGATCTGGTTTCTTTCCGCGGTTGCAGCCTGGGCACATGCACGAGCCAAGGAAATCCGCTAGACAAGTTCACACTGAACAAAGTCTTGCAGTTGAGTTACATGAGTGTGACAATGGATGAGCCGAAGTGCGGGCGTCTGTTTCGTTCGCGTCAGACAGCAGAGTGAAATCGCCTGAGGGCACTCTCATGGAAGAAGCATCCGGATTTGCTGGGTTTTTCGGCAAACGATCGATACCTGCTGAAAGGTTGATCGTCGCTTGGATCTTGATCATTGCGGCTGTGGGAGTCGGGGCCTTCTGTCTCTACCTGGGTTTTACCGCCCCGCCGGACAAAGCAGCCGAAGCGATACAACTGCGCTGGTATGGTTTCGGTTTCTTCGGATTTGCGCTCCTGATGTGGCTCGTACATCGCCTGATCGCATGGATCCTCGACCGCTGAGCATCGGTTACACATATCCGATCAACGCTTGCCTCTGGGAATCCCCCGCGTGGGCGCGGGGGCTAAACATCACTGCCTCGTAGATGAGCGATGACGGAAGTTGATTGCTGCCGGTTGCACTAGCCTTGCGTGTTCATCTCATCGATGAACTTGTTGGCTCGATCGATCGATTCCTGCATCTGCTCGATGAGCCTGGCGACGTCCTGCTGCAGGTTGGTGGCGGTCTCCTGCAATGAGGCGATGGCGCGGGCGTTGAGGTTGTGTTTGAGGAACAGCACCTGGTCGTGCAGGGCGGCCAGCACGGGGTCCATGCGGCTCTCGGCTTCGTGCATGGCGCCGATCAGTTCCTCGTAACGCTGGCGCGTCTGGCGCAACTGGGTTTCGCTGGAGCGGCGAAGTTCCTTGCTGCTGTACTCTTTCAATTCCTCCTGCCACTCCTTGAACAGGGCTTCGGCGACATTCTCGACAGCGTCGATGCGGTCGCGAACAGCCTGGGCCTGATCGGCACTGGATTCATAGGCTTTGCTCAACTCGCGGTAGCGCTGCTCCAGTTCGCCGCCATCGACCTGGGTGACGGCCAGGAACTGCTCGAGGGCGTCGGCGAATTCCTGCTTGGCCTGCTCCTGCTCATCGCGGGCGTCCTGCACACGATCGACGAGGATGTCGCGCTTGTGCCAGCCGAGCTTTTCCATCGTGCCGTAGTAGGCGGACTGGCAACCGCCCAGCATCAGCAGCACGGTCAACAGCGAAAATCTGCGATGAAGTTTGTTGCTCATGTGAAGGTTCCTTTAACTGGTGCAATTTGATTGATTGTATCTTCCATCGGTGAACAGGAACTCACCACAGAGGGCGCAGAGGACACAGAGTAAGATGCTTGGATTCAAATTGTATCTGGTCATTCTCTGCGATCTCTGTGTCCTCTGTGGTAAGAGTTTTCTGCATTTTCAGTTTATGAACTGAACTTGCCGCGCAGGCTGATGGCCAGTTTTTTGACGGTGGGCAAACTCACGCGCTCCCGCAAAACCTTCCGGGGGGCGGCGGCGATACGCTCGAGCAGGGCGCGGTAGATGCGGCACAGCGTCAGGCAGGTGGAGCGACACTCCGGCGACAGATGCTCTTCCAGCAGGGAGGAACGCTCGTAAAAATCGCGGGCCCGGGCGATCTGGAAACGCATCAGAGCGTCGAAGGATTCGTCTGCCACGCCACGCTTGAGTTTGTCAGCGTCGTAGTTGAATTTGGCCAGGTCTTCCTGGGGCAGATACACGCGGCCGAGTTGGGCATCCTCTTTCAGGTCGCGCAGGATGTTGGTCAGTTGAAAGGCGATGCCGCGCTGCTCCGCCCAGGTGGGAACGCGCGAGTCATCGTCGTGGCCCCAGATGGCGACGCTGATCAGGCCGACCACGCTGGCGACGCGGTAGCAGTATTGGTACAGATCGTCGAAGGTGGCGAAGACGACGGGTTTATCCTGTGAATCGCTGCACTGGCCGGCGATCATCTGATGCAGGAGTTGGCCGTCGATGGGGTAAGTTTGCAGCACGTGGCGCACGGCGGGCCACATGGCGGCGTGAAGCTGGACGGGGCCGTCGATCTGCTGGTCGGCCAGGGCCTGATCGGTCATGGCGGAAAAGGCGTCGATCTGGTCGCGGTCGTGCACGGAGTCGGCCAGGTCGTCGGCGGTGCGCATCCAGGCGTAGATGGCGTACATGGCCGAGCGCTTGGGCTCCGGCGTGAGCTTCATGCCATAGTAGAAATTGCGGGCTTCGCGCCGGGTCAGGTCACGGCAGTAATCGAAGGATGTTTGTAACGCCTGGTCCATCACCACCCTCAACCCGTCCAGGTTCCAAGCATGGCCCGCATGACCAGCATCAGCTTCGCGCCGCGCGACAGGCGCGGCCGAGTGCGCAGCGTGTCATAATCCTGCCGCTCGATCAAGCGCAGAATCGACTCGCCGCCCCAGGTGAACAGGCGAATCTGTCCTCGGCCCCCGCCGGAATGGCCGTTCAGCAGCGGCCAAAGCTTGCGACCCTCGGCGAACAGCGGCCAGGTCCGCTCGACCAGTTCGCGCAACGTCGCACGATACGCAGGCAGGATCGCGTGCAGACCGGCCGGCATGGGACAGGCGGCACAGGATGCGCGGTCGGCGTTGCCGGCATCGAGTCGGATGATCCTGGCCATCAACTCCAGATCGAGCTGGTGCTTGTCCGCCACCTGGCGCGGGATGTAAATGCGGTCGCGCTCGAGCACATCGCGGCGAACATCCTGCCAGAAGTTGGCCAGTTGCAGCGCGGTGCAGGTGGCATCGCTGAAGCGCTGGCGCTGCTGGTCGCGGTGGCCCAGCATGTAGAGCACCAATCGCCCCACCGGGTCGGCGCTGCGCGTGCAGTAGTCGAGCACCTGTTCCCAGGTTTCGTAGCGGATGACCGTCTGGTCCTGCACGAAGGCGTCGATCAGGTCATCGAAGGGTTGGCGCGGGATGTCGAACTGTTCGATGGTCCGCCGCAGGGCGATGTACACCGGATGGCGCGGCTTTGCGTCGTAGCAGAGGTCGAGTTCCTGCCGCCACCAGGTGAGCAGTTGCAGTCCTTTCTGCGGGTCGTCCACCTCGTCGCCCAGGTCGTCCGCCCAGCGGCAGAAGGCATAGACATGGGCGAAATGCCCGCGCAGCTCGGCCGGCAGCAGGCGGCTGACGACGCTGAAGTTTTCGTAATGGGTGGCGGTCAGTTCCCGGACGTAAGCGTCGGCCTGCTCGTAATCCAGGGCGTCGCAGTGCTCCGGGCCGAAGGTAGCCAGTTGTTCGATCACCGCCGAGGTCATTGGGGGAATTATAGGGTGTAGGGAGTAGGGGGTAGGGGGTAGGGTTTGTTTATCGGAGACGCCACCGATATCGGCCCCTACTGCCTACTGCCTGGTGCCTACTGCCTGGTGCCTCAGTTCCGCCTATGCCGGTTAATCCGGTCGCGCCAACGGCCGATGATGGCAGCGGAGTCGATCACCATGCGCATCGGGCTGGACGCTCGCACCATCTTCGCACCGCAACGCCGCGGCATGGGCAAGAGCCTGCTGCGACTTTATCAGACGCTGGGCACGGTGCGGCCTGACTGGCAGATCATCGCCTACCACCGCCAGCCCGATGCAGACGCAAGTTTACTTCCAGGCGCGCAACTGCAATTCATCGAGATGCCGGGCGATCGTTTCGATGCCTGGCTCAACCTGCGGCTGCCCTTCGCCGCTCACAGCGATCGGGTGGACCTGTTGCACTGCCCCGCCAACCAGTGCCCGCGCTGGCTGAGCGTGCCCACGCTGGTCACCATTCACGATCTGATCCCGCTGGATCGGCCGGACGATTTCGCACCAACCCAGGTCCGTCGCTTTCGCCGCTCGATCCAACAGGCTGTGCGCCGCGCCGCGGTCGTCACCTGTCCTTCGCACTACACGCGGCGGCGCCTGGTGCGTGATTTCGCCATCGCGCCGCAGCAGGTGTTTATCACCGAATGGGGGTGCGATGAGCCGACCCAGGCGATGGATCCATTGCAGGTGCTTTACAAGTACCGGGTGGAGCCGCCGTTCGTGCTGCACTTTGGTTCGGATGAGCCGCGCAAGAACACGCAGCGCTTGATCGAGGCCTGGGCCATGATGCGCAAAGGTCTGCAACGCCGGGCCAGGCTGGTGATCCTGGGCCTCAGTGCCGCGGCGCAGCAGGAGTTCATGCTCACCTGCCAGCAATTGGGCGTCAGCGACAGCGTGCTGCTGGAAAGTTTCGCGGACGAAACAGAAGCGGGCACGCTGCTGAGTTGCGCCGAGGTGTTGGCTTATCCCAGTCTGAGCGAGGGTTTTGGCCTGCCACTGCTGGAAGCATTTGCCAGCGGTACGGCCGTGATGAGCAGCAACTGCACCGCACTGCCCGAGGTGGCGGGCGACGCGGCCCTGCTGGTCGATCCCACGGACTGCGCCGCGATGAGCACCGCGCTGGGGCATCTGCTGCGCGATATGGACCTGCGGCGACAACTGGCCCAACGCGGTCGCCAACGCATCGAGCATTACTCATGGACTCGCTGTGCCGAGATGTTCGCCCTGGCTGTCGAATCCGTCGTCGGCCGGCGCGACGTGCGAAAGGCGGCTTGAACAGACCATGAACCACCACGGCTGCGACATTCTGATGCTCAGCGAACTGGCGGTGTACCCCTTCGACCAGGGTTTCAAGGTGCACGGCAGCCGCATGGCAGAAGCGTTGACGCAGCAGGGCCTGGACGTACGCATCGCGACCATTGCGCCAACGCCGAAATCGTGCCCTGACTGGTTGAGCCGAATGCTGATTGCCTGGCCGCCGTCGCGCCCGCTGGACGAAGCGCGACTGATCACCGGCTGGTCGGGAAGGCTGCTCAACCTGCGGCAGAAGCTGGCGGACCACCAGGGTATCGATCGCGGCGCGTTCGCCGGGGCCATGCGCCTGGTCGAGCAGTGGCAGCCGCGCCTGGTCATCGGACTCGGTCAGCACAGCCCCATGATGTTGCACGCGATCAAACATCACGAGTCGAACCTGCCGGTGATCTGGTACGCCGCCGACGAGTTGGCGTCATTTCAACTGTCGTGCCTGCGCTACGAAGGCTGGCGCGGACTAAGAAAACGCCTGTACGGCGCCGCTCTCTACACCGCCCTGGAAAATGCTTTCGTGCGCGGCCTGGATGCGGCCATCGGGGTCAGCCCGCGCGAGGCGAAACTGCTCAAACGCATCGCCGGCCCCAGGCGCGTGGCGATGATCCGTAACGGCGTGGACCTGGCGACGTTCACGCCCGCAGTCGATCGCCGGCCCGCTGAGCATTCGGTGATCTTCTGGGGTCGCATGGATTTCGAGCCGAACATCGACGCCATGATGTGGTTCACCCGTCGCGTCTGGCCGCTGCTGCGCAGTACATGCCCCAAGGCGACGCTGCGCATCGTGGGCAAGAATCCCACGTCGCAAGTGCAGGAACTGGAAGGTTATGAAGGGGTTCGGATATCGGGCGCGGTGGAGGATGTAAGGGAGGAGGCCAAACGGGCGATGGTCGTGGTGCTGCCCATGCGCTGCGGCGGCGGCATCAAGAACAAGCTGCTGGAGGCCGCGGCCATGGGTCTGCCCATCGTGGCTTCTCCGCGTGCGGTGAGTGGACTGTCGATCGAGAAATCACAGCAGGCCATGCTGATCCCACGCGGGGCCGACGCCTGGACTGATGCGATCCTGCGTCTGTGGCACGATCCATCATTGCGTCAGATGTTGGGCCGCAATGCCCGCACCTGGGTGCAGCGCGAGCATGACTGGAGCAACGCCGCCCGACAACTGATGGCCTTCAGCGGCCTGGAGGCAGCCAAACAGACTTTGCGACTGCGAGCGGCATAAACATGGAAGCAACCGCGGATGAAAGGCTGAAAGCAGAAACACGCCACGAAGGCACGAAGGTCACGAAGCGGGAGACCTTTAAACTGATCTATTCTTTGTGTCCTTCTTGTTCTTCGTGGCGAATCAAAGGTATTTGAGCACGGCGTAGGAGAAAGACGTGGCCTGGGAGTCAATGCATTTCGCGGTGGGCATGGTGGGCGGGGCAGCGATCGGCTGCACTGTTTCACTGGTGATTCGCCGGGGCTGGCGCTGGACGCCGCCGGCCATGACGCTGGGCGGATTGTGGGCCTGTGTGCCGGACATGCCGCGATTGTGGCGCGAGGACTTCCCCTGGCTGCCGTTTTCATCCGTGCTGGGCAGCAAAAACCTCGAACACTGGCTGCACTCGATCGGCGATCTGTTTTTCTTCCACAAGCAACTGGACGCACAACCGCAGGAATTCGCCCTGCACGGCCTGATTGGCATCATCGTGCTCTACAACCTGGCCATCCTCCTGCTGCTGTGGCTCAAACGCCCTGCCGCACATCCCATCGACGCCCCGCGAAAGGCGCCCCCGCTCCAGGCCTGCCCCCGGTGCCACGATGCCACACCGCTTCACGCAAGTCCCTCTCGCCGCGATCACGCCCCCGCCCTGACCGAGTAGCTGTTATTAGTTTTCTAGAAAACTAATAATAGCCGGGAACCTGGATTGATCGGGGAGGCAGCGTGTCTCAGGGGAGAGGGGGCATGGATTGGCGGCGGTGGTGGTCAGGTGGGAAGTGACAGGCCATCGAGGCCGGGCAGGTTGAGGCCGCCGGCGGCTTTGGACATCTCCTGCTTGACCAGTTCCTGGGCCCGCTGCAGGGCTTCGTTGACGGCGGAAGCGATCAGTTCCTCGACCATCTGGCGATCCTCCGCCTGGTTCGCGTCGCCGATGAAGGTGGCGATCATGGCGGGGTCCAGTTGTACGCTGAGTACTTCCAGCTTGCCGTTGACGGTGACGCGCACGGCACCGGCGCCGGACTCGGCTTCGACGGTCTTGCGAGCGAGTTCAGCCTGCATCTGCTCCATGCGATGCTTGATCTGCGGCAGATTGCCCATGAGGCCGGAGAGAGCTTTGAGATTTTTCAGTTGGTCAAACATAAGTGGATCTCGGATGTCTGATTGCTGATGTAAAAACAATAGCAGGCATGATCAAAAACATCAGACATCCGCAATCAGACATCAGACATTTGCTCATGCGGTGGACGAAAGACCATCAGGCTGGCGGTGTGGCCGTGGACGTAGCTGGCTTCGCCGATGGGGCCGATCTCGCCGGCGGCGAAGAAGCCGGCCAGCGGTGCGCTGTCGAGAGCGTCGGTGACCATGGCAGCATCGACATCGCCCTGGCCGAAGAGGTTTTTGCCGCGGCCATTGCAGGTGAACAGTAGCGCACCGGCGGCCGGGCCGTGGACACGCTGAGCTTCCAGCAGCAGCAGCAGGTCATCGCGGGCGGCCTGGGCATCGCGGACGTGGAACTGGATGGTCTGGCCCACGCGCACCTGGGGATCACCGATGGCCAGGTAGCCGGCCCGGGGATCGACGCCGACCAGGCCGCGGATGACGAAATCGCCGCGCCCGAAGTGCGGCTTGTACTCATTGATGACGCGACCAACCAGCACACCCTGACTCTGGATGAGCTGCTGCTCGTGAGGATCGAGCTTCTGCACCATGTCGCGCAGAGCGCCGAGGGCAGCCTTACCGCCGAGCTGCTGAACGACATGGCGGCGGGCCTTGGTGATGACCAGCGGCCAACCGATCGGGCGTGCGCCCTGGCTGACGGTGGTCTGCACGTGCACGTGGCCGCGAATGGTCATGGCGATGGCGCCCTGCTGCATCAACTCATCGTTGAGCATCAGTTGATTGCCGCGTGGCGCGGTGGCGGAGCTGGCCATGCCGCCGACGATGGGCGTGCCGGGGTAAGCGGCATTCAAGGCGGGAAGCATGGCGACCAGCGGCGTGCTGAAGGGGTCGGCCAGCACGATCAGGGCCTGCAGGTCGGCAGGATCGCCGATGGCGGCGCGGGCCAGGTCGGGGTTGTCGGCCGCCTGAGCCCAGTTGACGTCGCTGAGCGGCATGGCCTGGATCTGCACCCCGGGCATCTTGCCGGCCAGGACGGAGATCGCGGGGCCCTCTTCGATTTCGCGGCCCACACCGAGCACGCCCTTGCAGGTGCAGCCGACAATGTGCGACGAGCCCAGCACGCGCTGCAATTCGCTGCCCAGACGCTTGAGCGCCCCGGCATGGTGCATGGTCAGAAACAGCCAGATCACGTCGGCGCCTTCGCTCAGGCGCGGCAGCAGTTGGCCGACACACTCACCGAAGGCGGCATCGGTGTCGGAGTCGGTGCTGAGAGCGGAAGCAAAACGCATGGTCATGTTCCAATCATACCCAAGTTGCGGAGGGCCGGCCGGTGAAGGCTGAAAATCAGGGAACAATCAGCGCTTGACATGATCGAAACGGCCGCGATGCTCCATGCTGCGAATGCTGCTGGGGGCGCAGCCGGCCAGCCGGCGGAACTGCTTGTTGAAGTGCTGCGGATCGCTCAGCCCCACACGGGCGGCCACGCGATTCACGGGCAGGTCCGTGGTGATCAACAGTTGCTGGGCCAGCTCGATGCGGCGGGTGAGGATGTAGCGCGGCATAGTCATGCCGTAACGGCGACGAAACAACCTGGCCAGGTAATTCTGGCTCAAGCGCACCTGGCGGGCGATCTGAGGCACGGTCAGGGTGCGACTAAGGTTCTGCTCGATGGTCAACACCGCCTGCTCCACCGCTCGCTCGGCCCGACCTGGAGCGGAAGCGTCGGCGTCCGACCAGTAATGACGCATGGCGATGCCGAGCAACAGGGCTTGAAGCGCAGTGGATGCGGCCGCGGCGGCGATCGGATCGTGTTCAGCCCGCGAGTGCAGTTGAATCACTTCCAACAGTTGTCGGACCATCAACTCTTTCCACGCTCCGAGCCGCAGGACCAGGGGCAACTGCACCGTCGCGTCGTCGTCGGCCGACTCGTTCACGGGGAAAAAATGAATACAGTAATGGCGGCCCGGCTTGGGCAGGTCGTAGCGTGTGATACCGTGGGCCGGTGAGATGGTCATGTCGCCGGGGGCGATCTGGATCGTGCGGTCGGCAAACTTCATGGTGGCCACATAGTCGTACAGGTGCAGGGCATGGGTTGCAGCCTGGTAGTGGTGGGCGAAGCCGCGATCGTCGTGGGGATAGACACCCGCCCCGCGCACCACGGGCAAAGCACGCAGCGGCCAGGCCAGCGTGTTCGGCACCGGGTAGGAGCCTGCGGATCTGTTGCATCGCCTGGCTTTCATTATCGAAAAAATACCAATCTTGATTATTTGTTCCCATTGAGCAAGAGCAGGAATATTCCCATGATTATAGCAGGATACGCGGCTGGTCCATATAGAGGGGGGAGGTGTCGACTTAGATGATCACAGAATTTACCAACCCCCGATCCGGAAGGAATCCGCATGCTCACCCCTCAACAGATCGATCACTACCACGACAACGGCTACGTCCTGATCAGCGGCATCTTTAACAACGCCGAGATGGACGAACTGGAGCAGGCGTTCGACGGCATCATTGAGCGGCGCATGAGCCAGCAGGCCAATCTCGATGCGAAATGGGCGGGCCGGTGGAGCATCGGACAGGATTCCACGCCGTTGATCCATACCCACGATGTGCAGGCTTATTCCGCGACATGGGCACGTGCCCTGTTTCATCCTTTGTTGACTGAAGCGATGGCGGACCTGATCGGGCCCAACGTCATGCTGCACCACACCAAGCTCTTCCAGAAGCCGACCGAAAAGGGCAGCGGTTTCCCCATGCATCAGGACTACCCCTACTTCCCGCACGAGCAGCACACCATGGCGGCTGGGATCATCTATCTGCGCGACACAACCGAGCAGATGGGCTGCGTGCGCGTCGTGCCCGGCAGTCACAAGCTGGGCCCGCTGCCGATTCACAAAGAAAACCACGGCGGCCCGCAGGACTTTTACCTCGATCCCGACAAGTACCCGCTCGATGACGCCCAAGCCTGCCCTGCCCGGCGCGGCGACGTGCTGTTCTTCAACTATCTGACCATTCACGGCTCAGGCATCAACGCATCCGACCGCGTGCGCAAGACCGTGCTTGTGCAGTTTCGTGATCCAGCAGACCGGCCCAGCAATGACCAGCACTCACGATCACACGCACAAGGTATGATGCTGCGCGGCGTGAACCCACACGGGGATTGGATGCAAGGCATCATGCCTGCCCAGGAAAAGGAGGCGGCTTGCCCGTGACGATACCGTCATCCACTTCGGTGAATACCTTGGCGATAACGCCGCGGCAACGTTTTGCAGCGGCGATGCAACGCTGCGCATTGCCGGGGCGGGTGCCGCACTTTGAGCTGGTGTTCTATCTGACCATGGAGGCGTTCGGCAAGGTGCATCCCGAGCACCGCATGGACCATCAGTGGATGCAGATGACGCAACACGAGCGGAACCTGCACATCGCGGACCTGGCCCAGCTTTACATCGACATCGCCGAGCGCTACGAGCACGATGCGATTCTGCTGAATCCCCGGCCGCGCGAGCTGGAGATGTATCTGGCGCTGATCGATGAGGTTCGCCGGCGCAGCGGGGATCGATTCTTTCTCATGTTGCACGGCGATGCGACGTTCTCGATTCCCAGCGGAGGTGACCTGGAAGACATGAGCCTGCGCATGGCGGAGCAGCCGCAGCAGGTGGTGACCGAGGCCGAGCAGCGGGTGGATGCAGCCCTGCAACGGGCGCAAGTGCTGCGCCGCCACGGCGGACTCGATGGCTTTGCTCTGTGTGCGGACTATTGCTTCAACACCGGCACGTTCCTGCCCTTGCCCTGGTTCGATCGCTTCATCACGCCCCACTTGCATCGGCTGATCGCCGGGTACCGTGAGATGGGTTTCTACGTCATCAAGCACACCGACGGCAACATCATGCCCATCCTCGATCGGCTGGTGCCGGAAGATGAGCGTTGTCGGCCGCACGCCCTGCACTCGCTCGATCCCCAGGGCGGCGTGGACATGAGGTGCATCGTTGAACGGGTGGGCGACAAGGTGGCGTTATGCGGCAACGTCAACTGCGGGCTGCTGCAGACGGGAACGGACGAGCAGTGCATCGAGTCGGCGCGGTATGCGCTGCGGCACGGGATGACCGCGCCGGGGTATGTGTTCTGCACGAGCAACTGCGTGTACACGGGGATGGAGCTATCACGCTACGAACTGATCCTCGCGGTGTGGCAGCGCGAGGGTGTTCGCAACGGGTGAAGCTTACTCGCTGAGAAACTGCTTCCAGTCCCGGCCGTCACAGAGCCAGGCGAGGTTGAAGCGGGCGAGCATGAGGCGCTCGTAGAGTTCTTTTTCACCGTGCTCGAACAGCAGGTAAATGTTGCCCTTCTCGTCGGCGGTCAATGAGGAGTAGGCGCTGGGGCCGTCGTAGATCAGACGTTTGACGGGCCAGGTTTGGCCGCGGTCGAAGCTGGCCCAGACGGTCATGTGCAGACGTTCGCCGCCGGGGTTGTCGGGCGTGCTGTAGAGCAGGACGTCGTGGCCGTCGGTCGTCTCCAGCGGCAGCACGACCAGTCCCGCGTTGCAGCCATAGCTGGGCTGGCTGCCGTACTTGAAGTAAAACGGCTCACCCACTTCGCGCAGTGTTTCGTCCACGCGCCAATCGACCCACATGTGTCCGCCGTCGTAGCTCATGGCAATCTGGCGACGGTCATCAATGGACATGTGCGAGCGGGAATTGTAGTAGATACTGCCGTCACTGAACTCCGCCAGCGTGCCTTCGCCGGTGCCGCTCTGTACGGGATCGCTGACCTGCCAGGTCTTACCGTCGTCGTCGCTGTAGATGGCGGCGTTGCAGTTGTAGGGCCAGAATTCCTGGGCATTGTCACCGTTGGGTGGCTGCAGGCGAATGGACATCAGCAGGCGGCCCTTGTGTTCACCATAGCGCAACGTGAGGCCGGACTCGCTGCACTCGGGATCGGCGGGGACATGGTCGGGCGCACCGTAGCCGGCGGCGTTGGGCAGGATGGTGACCGACTCATGTTGCCAGGTCTTGCCGTTGTCACCGCTGCGCCAGAGCGATGCTGCTTTGGGCAGCAGGATGATCACATCGCCGGTGTTCTCATCGACCAGTGCGTTGCCGCGGCAGTCGGCCGGCAAATTCACTTCTTGCCAGGTTGAGCCGGCATCTTCACTGCGTTTGAGCCTGGAGCAGGATCGGCCGAACGCCAGCACGGAGCCGTCGGGAGCCATGAGAATCTTGGGGATGCGCTGCGATTCGAACAGGGGCTGCATCTGAAACTCAGGCGTGTTGTTGTTGATTTCTTTGTTTTGCGCCAGGGCAGCGGTATCCATGGTCGGCTGCGATTCGAGGCGCACGTCATCGATGAACATGCGCGACATCATGCTGCCGCCGATCCTGCTGGCTTCGATGCCGATGTACATGGGTTTGCCGACATCATCCTGGCTGCTGTGGAAGGTGATGGTGTTGCGCGTCCAACTGTTGGCCGACATCTGCAACATCATGCCGGGCTTCTCGGCCAGAGGACGGGTCATGTCGGCGTTCGAGTACAGGCCGACGCGAAACACGTTGTTGTTGACGTCGGGGTTGGCCTTGCGCAGGGACAAGGTGAGCGTGTAGGTGTAATCAGCCAGAACACCCCCGACACCGGGCGGCAGCACCTGCTGGGTCATCTGCGTGGTTTCGCCTGTGGAAGCGCCGCGGTTGACGATGGCCGCGAACTGTCGGCCGTCCGGAGCGTCGGGACCATCAGGGCTGTTGTTGTGCAGGAGCAGACAGCCGTAGGTGTGATGCTCGAGGGTGCGCCAGTCACCGATGTCGCCGGTGTGCAGGGTCTTGATGCCATCCATCCGGGGCAACTCGAAGCTGGGATTGAGCACCTTGATGGGGCCAGCCAGGGTGCAACCGGTGTAGAGCATCAGCCCAGCGGCGAACAGGGCTAGAGTCAAAGTACTGGATGAGCGAGAAGCGAACAGACCCATGAATGTTACTCCCCAATCTGAATTGTCCAAGCCTATGCCACTATAACGAAATGTCGGCTGACCGCATCAAAAAAATTCAGGCCTCGGCGGTCGCCAGCGAGAAGATGGTGATCTGCGGGGGGACGCGGAAGCGGACGGGGCGGGTGTAGCCGATGCCGGGGCTGACGTGGAGTTTGCCGCCGTGGTCGGTGTCGATGATGCCGCAGGCGTAGCGGCGGTTGCGCACGGGCAGATAGGTGAAGCCGACGAAGGGCAGCTTGACCTGGCCGCCGTGGGTGTGGCCGGAGAGGGTCCAGCCTTTGAAGGGCAGCCATTCGGGGCAATCGACCAGGTCGGGATTGTGGGCCAGCACGATGGCAGCCCGATCGGGTGTCAGTTGTGAGATCACCCGCTGCGGACGACTGCGGGCAGCCCAAAGCTCATCGACGCCGCCGATGCGCAGGCCTTCGATGTCGATCACCTCGTTGCGCAGCACGGTGTAGTTCATCCGGCACAGGCGATCGGTTAATTCGTCAGCGACGCCGTACTGCCGCCAGTGCAGGCCGTAGTCGTGGTTGCCCAGGCAGCAGACGATGCCCAGGGGCGGGATGCGCAAGTCTTCGAGCATGCGCATGGTGCGATCAAGTTGGACGCCGTAGTAGCAGTCGGTGATGTCGCCGGTGATGGCCAGCAGGTCGGGCTCGGTGTCGTTGACCATCTTCAGGGCGCGGTGCATGTAGTCATCGTCAACGCGGCAGATGTGCAGGTCGGAGATGTGCACCAGCTTCCTGCCGACCAGAGCGGACGGGAGGTTGGCAATGGGCAGTGAACGTTGAACGACTTCGAGATTGTGGGGCTCGATGAAGCGGGCATAACCGACCACGCCGGTGGGTGGAAGGCTGGCGCAGAGGCCCAGTTGCAGGAACCGGCGGCGGGATAGCGTGGGAAGCGGCATTGACAGGTACTACGCCGCAGACGGGGGAAAGTTCCAGGAATTTTGGGGAATGCGGGCGGGGAGTAGCAACGGCAGCGGAGGGTGGATCGTCCGGCGAGGCGTAGCTCGCCGGCTATGGGGGGCTGCGGGGGGCTTTGCCGGGGGACACTTCCGGGGGTTACATGGGCTTGCGTTCGACGGTGGCGTCATAGACAGCCAGCAGCTTCTCTTTGTCGAAGATCATTTCCTGCCGCGACAGGCCCACGATGTCGTAGGTGTAGGTCAGTTCGATGGCGTCCACCGGGCAGGCTTCCTCGCACATGCCGCAGAAAATGCAGCGCAGCTCGTCGAGGTCGAACTTGGTGGGGTACTTTTCGCGGTCATCCCAAGGGGCGGCTGTGCCCTCGATATGGATGCAGTGAGCAGGGCAGGCGGTGGCGCACATGAAGCAGGCGACGCAGCGGACGCGGCCGTCCTCGTCGCGGTTGAGCCGATGCACGCCGCGGAAGTTGGGAATGTGTGCCCCGCCCTTCTCGATGGGCAGATCCTCGCGGCGAACCTCAGGATACTCCATGGTCTTGAGCATCTGCCCGCCGCCGAGCCATTTGCCGGCCGAACCGACCATGTGCTTGAGCGTGGTGCCCAGGCCCTTGAAAACCTCGGGCAGGAAGAAATTCTCACCCGGGGTCAGCGGGGGCAGATCAACGTTCACAATGTCGGCTTCAGAAATCGGCATGTGGGTATTGTTGGGGGCGTGGCCGGGAGCGTCAAGTGGCCGGCGGGTGGAGCCTCCCGTTTTCACTGCGATGCCGCAGGCTCGGGTGGAGACTGGCTCAGCCAGGCCTGGTTGAAACGGGCGAAGACGATATCGCCCGAGACGTCCGCCCCATTATCGCGGGTTTCGTAGAGCAGGCTGATGGACGAACTGCCGGTGGCGGCCAGAATGCTGTAGGACGAGCCGCCGGTGAGCACCTGGCGACGGATGGGCCAGTCTTGTCCGCCGTTCGGGCTGAACCAGATGGACTGATTTCGCCGCCGTTGCTTGAAATTGCCGCTGTCGCTGTAGGGGGCGGAGAAGACCAGATTGTTCGTCGGATGTCCCTGGTTGTCGGGGATGGCCGCCACGGAGGCGTAGACCTCGCTCGGGGCCACGATGTCGTCGGCAAAGTGCGCGGGCGACCAGGTGTTGCCGGCGTCGGTGCTGATGGCAAAGGCTCTCCTGAAACAGTCCGGCCGCGTCCGCACCGCCATAATCAGCGAACCATCCGCACGCTCGGCGACCGACGGCTCCGACTCACCTTCGGATTTCTCAGGAACCACGACGACCCCGCCTGCTTTCCAGGTGAGTCCGCCGTCATCGCTGACAATCACGCCATCGTGAAAATCATTGTGGTCGTCGCTGGTGGCAACATGCACCGGCACGATGAGTCGGCCGCTGGAGTGGGCGATGCCGTGGCCGATGGGGTTGCCACGAATCCAAGGCTTGTCCAGGATCGCGTTGAATCCATCAAAGGCCGTGGTGATTTCCCGGGCCGGGGCGAAGCTTTGGCCGCCGTCGGTGCTGGTGCGGATGAAGAACTGGTTGATCTTTTTGCCCGATCCAGCGCGCGAAAACAGAACGTGAAGCTGTGAGGTGCGCGGGTCATAGAGCGGCGTGGGGTTGCCGATGCGGCTGCCGCCCTGATCTTCCAGCACGGTGAACGGGCCCCATGTCTTGCCGTCATCCGTGCTGCGGCGATAGACCACGTCAATGTCGCCGTAATCGCTGAGATTTTTGACGCGGCCTTCCGCAAACGCCAGCAGCACACCATCGCCCAGATCAATCAACCCGGGGATGCGGAAGCCGGCATAACCTTCTGTGTCAGCGGTGAAGATCGTTTGCTGCTCGAAACGGACATCCACCGTCTGCGCCTGTAGAGACAGGCAACAGGCCAGAGCGGCCATCACCATGAGTACGAACCGCACGCGACTACTCCCTGCGCCAGAAATTGGGCACGAACAGCACCAGGATGGCGAACACCTCCAGCCGGCCCAGGGCCATCAGCAGGCACATGATGAACTTACTGGTGATGCTGAAGTGGCCGTAGTTGGCCACAGCGCCGACGGCATCGAGGCCGGGGCCGATGTTGTTGAGCGTGGCCACGGAGGCGGTCAGGGCTGTGGTGTAGGTGCAATCGACCGGCTCCAGCAGCTTGATGGCCATCGACCCGCCCAGGGCCAGCAGCACAATGCCCAGCACGTAACTGACCACCGACAGTCGCATCTGGGGATCGATCACGCCCTGGCCGACGCGAATGGTGCGCACCACGTTGGGACGAAAGACCCGTTCGGCTTCAGCCCAGAGCACCTTGAGCATCACCAGCAGACGAATGACCTTGATGCCGCCGCCGGTCGAACCCGCTGAGCCGCCGATGAACATGACCAGGATGAGCACCGCCTTGCTCAGGAACGGCCAGAGGTTGAAGTCGGCCGTGCAGAAGCCGGTGGTGGTCTGGATGGAAACGCTCTGGAACGCCGCCTGGCGCAGGGATTCCGCAGCCCCGGCCTCGACCTGCTGCCCGGTTGTCAGCGTGATGGTCGAGCCGTAGATGTCGTAAGCGATGACCAGCGTCGCGCCGAGCATCAGTGCCAGGTACAGCCGCAGTTCCGGATCGCGCCAGACATTGCGGATGCGGCCGCGCAGAAGCTGGTAGTACAGACCGAAGTTGACGCCGGCCAGGACCATGAAGCTGATGGTGATCACATCGACGGCCGGGCGATGATGGAACGCGCCGATGCTGGCGTTCTCGGTGCTGAACCCGCCGGTGGCGAGGGTGGCGAAGGTGTGGCAGATCGATTGCAGCCAGGTCATGCCGCCGAGCATGCGCAGCAGAAGCACCTGCGTGACGGTCAGGGCCAGGTAGATCATCCAGAGCGTGCGGGCGGTGTCCGCGATGCGTGGATGCACGCCGCCCTTGGTCGGGCCGGTGGCCTCCATCTGAAACAGCTTTTTGCCGCCGACGCCGAGCATGGGCAGCACCGCCACGAACAACACCACGATGCCCAAGCCGCCTAACCAGTGCGTCGCTGCCCGCCACAGCAGCAGTCCCTGGGGCAACGTGCTGACGTCGTTGAGCACGGTGGCCCCGGTGGTGGTGAAGCCGCTCATGGATTCGAAATAGCAATCGATGAAGTGCTCGAAGCGATGGCCCTGTGGATGGGACGGATCGAAGCGGGCCCAGATGAAAAAAGGCAGAGCCGCCACCGCAGCGCCGATCATCCAGGACATCGCCACCAGCAGCAGGGCTTCGCGCCGGCCGAAGAAGCGGTCCTTGCCGCTGCGTCCGATCAGCCACAGCGTGATGCCCAGCACCAGGGCCACGCCCACCGCGATCAACAGGGCCTGGGCGGGAGAACTTTCGGAGATCAATCCGTTGTGCCACTGCACCAGCGACCAGGTCATGGTCAAGGCCATGCACACGCACAGCACCATGATGACCAGCCCGAATTGTCGCAGCACGAAACGGATGTTCATACTTGACTCGATCGACTCCGGCCGGCTTGGATGACAGATTGCAGCATGATCGGTATCCGGCTATTCACTGCGCCAGAAGCTGGGCGTAAACAGGGCAAAGATAGCAAAGACCTCGATGCGGCCCAGCAACATCACCAGGCTCAATACAAGTTTACTGGATGCGGTCATCCAGCCGTAGTTCTGCACCGTGCCCACCAGATGAAGGCCGGGGCCGGTGTTGGACAGGCATGCTACGCTGGCCGTGAACGAGGTGACCAGATCGGTGTGTCCGACCGGTTCCAGCAGTTGCACAGCCGCGCCACCGAGGGCAAAGACCACCAGGTAGAGGATGGTGTAAGTCAGGGCCTCGGTCTGAACCGACGGCGGTACGAGATCGCTGCCGAGCCGGATCGGCTGAACCAGGGCAGGCCGAAACGCCCGCTTGGTGCCGGCCGCGAGCATCTTGACGACGATCCAACAGCGCACGATCTTGATGCCCCCGGCCGTGGAGCCGGCACATGCGCCGGTGAACATGAAAAACACCAGAATGATGGCCGGCAGGAAACCCCAGGGATTGACGTCCGCCGTGGCGAAGCCGGTGTTGGTGCGCGTGGAGGTGACGGCGAAAGCGGCGTAACGGGCGGAGTTGCCTGCGTCGGCCTGAACCGTATCGCCGGTCGCGGTGATGATGGACCCGCCGTAAATGCAGAGGGTCACCACCACCACCGCCACCAATGTCGTCAGCAGATAAATCCGAAGCTCCGGATCGCGCATCACCTCGCGCACCCGGCCGTTGACGAGGCTGAAGTAGAGCCCGAAGTTCACGCCGGACAGCAGCATGAAGAGGATGACAATCAGTTCCGCCGGCAACGAGTGATAGCCGGCCAAACTGGCATTGTGAGTGCTGAAACCGCCGGTGGCGATGGTGGCGAAGGATTCGCAGACGGCATCGAACCAGCTCAACCCGCACAGGCGCAGGGAAATGATTTCCGCGGCGTTCAAGCCCATGTAGATCAACAGCAGAACATGGGTGGTTTCGCGGATGCGCGGGCGCAGGCCGGTCTTGGTCGGCCCGGTGGCCTCCGCCATGAACAACCGCTTGCCGCCCGTGCCCAACTGCGGCAGCACGGCCACGAAGATCACGACAATGCCCAGGCCCCCGAGCCAGTGCGTGGTCGCTCGCCACAGCAGGATTCCCCGCGGCATCGATTCGATGTCGTGAAGAATGGTGGCCCCCGTGGTGGTCAGGCCGCTCATGGACTCGAAATAGCAATTGGCAAATTCCACGAAGGGCTGGCCGGCGGGATGATCCAGCTCGAAGCGGGCCCAGATGAAAAACGGCAGTGCCGCGATGGCAGCCCCGATGATCCAGGACAACGCCACCAGCAGCAAGGCTTCGCGGCGGCCGAGAAAATTGTCACTGCCGCGGCGGCCGATCAGCCACACCGTCATGCCCAGCACTAGGGCCACGCCCACAGCGATCAGCAGGGCCATCGTCCCCGAGCGCTCCTCCGCCACGCCCCACCACCGCCACTGCAACAATGACCAGATCATGGTCAGGGCCATGCACAGGCACAGGCCCATGATGACCAGGCCGAATTGTCGCAGTACGAAGCGGATGTTCATGGTTTCAACCCCCTCTCCCCTTGGGAGAGGGTTGGGGTGAGGGCCGAATATCGGGGACTTGCATCATCCAAAACACGCCGGCTCAGTTCCACCCTCACCCTGCCCTCTCCCCGGGGAGAGGGTGCTGAAAAAAGCCATGGACGAACAAGCTCACCCGCTAAACATGAAACGTGCAACGCGGTTACCCGAATGCCTTTCGCAGGTCTTTCTGAATCTGGGCCGGCCCGATGATGACTACCGCGTCGCCCGGCTCCAGGTGGCTGTCGGCACTGGGCACAAAAACCTCATCGCGCCCGCGCTGGACGGCAGCCACGATGCAGCGAGCGGGAAAGGTCACCTCGCGCAACGGCTTGTCGATCACCGCGCCCGCCTTGTGCGAAACATGCACCTCGAACACGTCCGCCACACCCTCTGCCAGCGAGGCCAGCAGGCGCACCGTGCCCTGGTGGATCAGGCGCTGGATCTCAGTCACCGCCGCCACCCGCGGGCTGAAGGCCTTGTCGATGCCCACGTGCTCCAGCAGGTGCAGATACGTGCCGCGCTGCAGCACCGCGATGGCGGTCTTGGCGCCCATGCTCTTGGCGCGGGCCGCGACCAGGATGTTCGTCTCGTCGTCGCCGGTCAGGGCGGCGAACACGTCCACCTGATCGACGCGCTCTTCCACCAGGGCGTCGCTGTTGACCGCGTCGGCCGCCAGCACCGTCACCCAGGGCAGCTTCTCGGCCAGTTCCTCGGCCCGCTCTGAGTCCGGCTCGAACAGGCGAATGGAGAAAAACGACGAGTGCAGGGCCCGGCAAAGCCACACGCTCTGGGCCGTGCCGCCGACGATGATCACGCTGCTGCGGCCGACCTTGGCGGTGTTGAACACCTCGCGCACACGGGAGAAATCGCCGGCATCGCCCACCAGCGTCACCACGTCGCCTTGCTGCAGCACGCTGCGGGCCTCGGGCAGCAGGGCCTTGCCGTCGCGCTCGATGGCACACAACCGCGCCTGGCCCGGCAGCTTCAGTTCCATGAGTTGCACACCGATGGCCTGCGAATCGTCACTGATCGCCAGACGTTGCATCTCGATACGACCCTGGGCGAAACGCTCAACTGCTAAAGCGCCGGGGCTGCGTAAAGCGCTGGCGATGTCCAGCGCGGTCGAGTGCTCCGGGCAGACCAGGTGATCGATGCCCAGGTGCAGGCCGTAGTCGAAACTGCTGCGCTCGAAGTAGGCCGAGTGGTGCACACGGGCGATGGTCTGCTCAGCCCCCAGTCGCTTGGCCACCGAGGCGGCCAGGAGATTGACCGAGTCAACGTTGGTCGCAGCCACGAACAATTCGCTGCCGGCCACGCCCACATCGTTGAGCACGGAAGGATGCGTGCCGTCGCCGACCATGCTGCGCACGTCAAGGGCTTCATCGAGTTGAGCGAGTTTGCTCTCGTCCAGATCGATGACAGTGATACTGTTGGATTTGGCGCTGAGCACTTCGGCCGCGTGTCGGCCGACCTCCCCGGCGCCGCAGATGACGATGTTCATAGCAGTCCCATAGCTCCGCCATCCATGCGAGGCCCTCCCTGGCGCCGCACGTCCATGCAGTGCTTTAGTTCAACATCTCCGGCCGGGGCGGCTCCAGGGCGATGGTTGGCCCGGGCACGATACCTAATCCGCGCAGCCGATCGGCCAGGCCGGGATATTTCGGATTCACGTAGTAGGCGTAACGCAGGGCCACCTGTTCGTTGGCCAAGTCGTTGAGTTGGTGATAGAAGTCAGCCATGGCAAGGTAGGGCTCGGCATCACCGGGCGCAGCGAAGTAGGCTGCCTTGCGCATGGCCACCCGCGCCCCGTCCGCATCGCCGATCAAAGCCAGGTACTTGCCCTGGCGCAGGAAGTCGCGGCTGGTGCCATAGTCGGAAGCTGTCTTCTGCAAAAAAGCCGACAAGTTGGCCGGCCGGTTCTGCTGGTAGTACGCCTCGGCCAGATAGTCAAGAATGTTGGGCGTCAGCACCGGGTCGTTGCTGCGCAGGGCCAGGGCACGCTCCAGGTTCAATTGAGCGTCCAGGGGCTTGTCCAGCTTCAACTGGGTGCGGCCGAGGAAGTAGTAGGACTGGTAATCGTTGTCCGCCAGGTCCACCGCTTTCTGGAACTTGGCGGCCGCGGCTGAATAATCGCCGCCCTGGTAGGCGACCAACCCGTCCTCGCGCAGGCTGGTGTTGGTCTGGCATCCGCCGGCCAGCAGCAGGCACAGCAGCAGTCCCGCTGCACTTGCGGGGGCAGTCACTCGAAGTCCGTTTCGCTCTGGATCAGTCATAGCGTATCCTTTCTAGCTGACGGACAACAGGATACCCGCGGACGGGCCGCCATGACAAAACCGAGCCTCCAGCCCACCGCCCTGCTGCTGCACAAGCTGGCCGAAAGTGAGCATTATGACTGGCTGATCGCCCGACCCGGCCATGATCGGCTGTGGACCGCCCGCCTGCAGCCGCCCAGCCGGCACTGGAGCGAGCTGCAAAGATTTGAATTGATTGAAATTCCCCCCCACCGCCGTCAGTACCTGACCTACGAGGGCCCGATTTCCGGCAATCGCGGCAGTGTGCAGCGCATTGACGAGGGCACCGTGCAGATCGAGCACTGGAGCGAGGATCGGGCAGCGTTGAAGGTCGCCATGCGCCATTTCAGTGGACGGATTGAGTTGCACCGCGTGGCGGATGATCGCTGGACGGCCCAGGTGTGCTGATTTGCACTTGTCGCTGGAGCGGATCGGCGATACAGTCAGGTTATCTTTTGCCATCAGGAGGCAGGGCATGTCTGAGCATTCACACCACAAGAGCGATGATGAACTGTTGGCTGACGCCATTCCCATTCCGCCCGAGGCCCTGGAGGAGAATGACGATGCCGGGGTTGAAGAGGCCCTGCGTCCGATCGAACTGGACCAGGACCTGGAAGGTGGTGAAGGTGACCCGCAGGCCGCGGACATGATCCGCACCTTCGGCTCTGCCCGGCGGGAGGCTTCGCGCTGGAAGCGCAAGCCGCAGAAGTCGCCCACGGGTGCTTCGCACATGAAGACCTTCGTGTCCAAGCTGCGCCTCGACGCCATCGATCACATGGACAACCAGGTCAATGAATGGCTCGATGAGCACCCCGACTACGACATCAAGTTCGTCACCGCCACGGTGGGCACCCTGGTCGGCAAGACCAGCGAGCAGGCACTGTTCCTGAACGTGTGGGTGTAAGCACCGCTACACGTACACGACGTTGCGAGCCACGATGTAACTCGGCGAACTGTTTCGACGCGAAGAATCGCGTTGCTTCACAACTTGGTCGGACTGCCGGCAGCCAGCAGACTGACACGCACCTGCTCGGCCATCAGGGGGACGTGGGCGGCATCGAAGATTTCCAGGTGTTTGCCGGGGATGTCGTAAGTGCGCACGCCGTTACGAGCCAGATCGCCCCAGCCGTAGACTTCATCCATCTTGCAGAACTCGTACCACTCCGGCTTGGCGGCGGTGCGGAACAGGCTCACGCTGACGTCGATCGGCGGCGGTTGATAACCAGCCCGGGCCTGATCGGTCGTCTCCTGCAGGCGGCGCAGGGCTTCGATGACGCGGCCTTCACCTTCGGGAATCTCCGCCTGGGGCACCGAGGGTTTGCCGTTGCGCTTGGGACGACGAATGCGATCAGCCAGATTGTCTACGCGCTGCGTGACGTAGCGGATTTTGCCCTTGACGTCAGCCTGAGCGAAGCGGCGCAGGTGCACGCCGATGCGCTCGTGCATGGGGCGCTGCGACATGGCCCCGGGGGCTGCGGCATCGAGCACCGCCAGGTAAGGCACGCTTTCGCCGGCTTCGATCAACTGCCGGGCCATTTCGTAAGCCACCAGGCCGCCGAAGGAGTAACCCATCAGCAGATACGGGCCGTGCGATCGCACGCGGCGCACACGGCGCAGCATCTCGGTGGCCAGTTCGACCATGTCGGCGATGGGATCTTCGTCACCGTCGAGGCCGGGGAATTGCAGGCCATAAACGGGTTGTTCGTGATCGAGCAGTTGGACCAGGCCGCGATAGCTGAAGACAGTGCCGCCGCGCCCGGGCATGCAGAACAACGGATCGCGCTTACCGTGGCCGTTGAGCGTCACCACTTCGCGCTCGGCCCCGACCTTGCCGCTCTCGATCCACCGGGCCAGCTTGCGCGCCGACGGCGTGTCGTAAAATTCCGACAGCGGCAGCATCTGGTCCAGTTCCTTCTCGATCTGCAGCACCATTTTGACGGCCAGCATGGAATCGCCGCCGACGTCGAAGAAGCTGTCCTCGGCGTCGATGTGGTCGCGGCCGAGAACGCGGGACATGATGGCCAGCAGCTTGGATTCCAGTTCGGTGGAGGGACGGCCGGTGAACCGGCCTCCGCCGGGCTCGGAGGGTGCGGATCCAGAAGCACTTGAGTTTTCCGGTGAAGGCAGCGCGAGGCGGTCGATCTTGCCGTTGGGGGTCAGCGGGATTTGGTCGATGGTCAGGAACAGGTTGGGCACCATGAAGTGCGGCAGCTTGTCCTTGAGCTGATCGCGCAGATCGTGCACCGCGGGGCCGGGCTTGCCCTTGGGCACAATGTAGGCGACCAGTTGAGCGTCGCCGCGCGGGTTGGTCCAGGCGATGACCACCGCATCGCGCACATTGTTGCAGCGGGTCAGCGCGGTTTCGATCTCCGGCAGTTCCACGCGGTTGCCGCGAATCTTGACCTGGTGATCCTTGCGGCCCTTGTGAACCAGACAACCCTCGGCATCCATCATGCCCAGGTCGCCGGTCAGGAAGATGCGCGACTGATCGTCGTCGGGATCGGGCAGCAGCACCCTGGCGTTCAGATCATCGCGGCCGCGATAGCCCTGCATGATGTAGCGGCTGCGAATGGCGATTTCGCCCAGCGTGCCCGGGCCCACCGGCTGTCGCTGCTCATCCAGCAGCAAAACGTCCATCCCCGGCACCGCATAGCCCAGCGGAACACCCGAACCTTCCAGCGGCGTGTCACGCATCACCGGAAAACGGCGGCTCATGCCCGTCTCCGTGCTGCCCAGTCCGCAGGACAGCACCGTGTGAGCGCAGAAGTGCTCGCGGAACAACTCGACATCGCTTCGATAGGGCGCTTCACCCCCCAGTTTGACGATCTTCAGATGTGGAAACAGATCGCTGCCTTCCAATTCACGGGCAAAGTAGCGGAACACCGTAGCCACCGAGCAGTAGATCGTGATCTGATGCCGACTGAGCCAATCGCCGAGGCCGAGGTGTCCGGCATCGCGGATCGGTTAATGGGGCAGCGAGGCCCCGTTCATCTGGGCGTTGAAGATGTCGCGGATACCGCCATAGACGCTACAGGGATAGAGCAGGG
>CAYYGM010000044.1:0-30187 GCA_964471555.1 uncultured Phycisphaeraceae bacterium | reverse complement strand
GTTGCGGGTTGGTTTCGAGTCGGGATTGGATAGACTCTTTCCCGCGTAAACCACGCAGAGAACGGCACTTGACCCGCTTTGGCCGCTAAAAAAGCTCGAGCTGGGCAGGGGGTTGTTCGGGTTGGCGGCGTCGTTTTCCCCAGAAAACGCGCATCCGTTCGAACTGTTTGTCGGTGATGGTGATGACCCGCACCTCCCCGTCGTCCGGCACCGCCTGCTCCACTCGCCGCATATGGACCTCTGCGTTCTCTTCGCTGGCACAGTGACGGATATAGACGGAAAACTGCATTTTTGCGAAGCCGTCCTTGAGAAGCTTCTTGCGGAACAGCGCGTAGGCCCGCCGGGCCTTCTTGGTGTCCACCGGCAGGTCGAACATGGTCAGAACCCACATGCATCGGTACCCACTGATATACACGATCAGCCGCCCCATTCCAAGGGCTGTGCCAGTTCCAGCACAGGCTTTTTTCCCTCAAAACTGCGCACCAGCGACGCCACCACACGATGCAGTTGAACCATGAGCGGCCCGGTTTGGCCATCCAGTTTCATGGGGACAGTCAACAGGGCCAGCAGGGCGCCTTTGTTGGCCTGCGATAAATCCGTGCGTTCCTCGCGCTGGAGCCGGCGGACCTGCTGATCAACTACGGGGCGAAGCGGCTCCACAAGATCATCCGCCAGGCAAAAGGCATTGGAGCGGTTGGAGTGTTGCAAACCCAGCGCCGGGTGCAGACCAGCCGCGACGATGGCGCGGGCGACCGCGGCTCGCAGCACGGCATAGCCGTAGTTGAGCTGGGCGTTGATGGGATCATCCCCATCAGGATTTCTGGCGAATCCCTTAAATTCCGCTCGCCAAGCCGCCCAATAGACTTTCGCCGCCTGGGCTTCGACGTTGCTCGTGTCGCCGGACTTCACCTCATCAGCGAGGTTGAGTAGTTTTCGTCGGGTGCGATCGTCAACTTCCGGGGGCGCTGCTTGAGCACGGACCTTAGCGATCACGATCTGCTGCCAGAGTCGCTTGCACAGGGGCTTGGAGGCGTTGATCTGGGCGCGGAGTCGGGTAACCTGTTGCGTCTGATTGGAGATCGGCAGCAGCAGACCGGCCGGGAGATGGTCGCGGCCGCAGAACATCACCGCCGCTCCCTGGGCAAGCAAGGCCTGAAACGCTCCCTGGGTGAAGGTGACCTGGGGGTGATCGACCGCCAGCAAACCAATATCTTCCGCGGGGATGGTGGTCGCCTGCGATTTATCGGCATTGAAAGGCTGACAGACAAGCTGATCCAGCCTGGCTGACAGATGCATGGGCTGCTGCGAGATTTCGATGGTGCGCTTGATCACCGATCAGCCTCCGGAACGGCAGGGTGCTCCGGAGCGCTATCGTCTGAATCGGCAGCCTACTCAACTCATCAATCAGTCATTTGCCCAGCGAATCCGCCCCAGCGGATCAACGGTGACCTTGCGAAGATCGCCAAAGTCCCTGGGTGAGTATGCAATCTTTTGCACTTTATCACTTTTTCGAGCATCAGTATGCTTGGCGAAAATCAGTCTGCGGTTAGTCGATATGGCAGTTTGAAGTATCAATAATTGTACATCGCCATTAACCTTCGCCAGTACCGCTTCCCCACGACTGAGGGAAAAAACAAAAGTGGCAGTCGATGGAATGGTCGGATGATTCTTGGGCGGTGTTCGCTGAATGACCGGCTCGTGTCGTTTCAAGCGATTGATAGCTTCCAACATGGTGACGAACACTGCATCGCGCTTTCGTCTGCCGTTTTCCTGCCACTCGAACAATGCCAGATGGTGGGTTGAGCCGGGCTTGACGTATGCCTGATCGGGTCGTCCTTCACGAATCGGCTGGATGGTTTGCTCTTTGCGAAGCACGCGGACTCGCTTGATGGGTACGCCGGAGGGCATGGCGACGTTGTTCATCGCTTCGCGCCACTTCTTTGTATCGACTTTCTTGCCGCGCCCTATTTCGATGCCATATGCTGCCAGACGGCCTTCTATGATCCGTCGAATACCCTCATCACGGATCAGCGGCACTTCGTTGGGAGATAACGCCTCCAACGGCTTGCGAACCACGAAAAGGCCATCGCTTTCGGTTGGACCGTAAAAAGTGTCCTCATGCAGGGCCCCGGCAACCTTGCGTTCTGCGCGATGGGAAACCTTCAGGTCATTGGCTTTCGCAACGACATCATCGCGGAACGATTCCCAGGGATATTCGAGCGCTTCACCGGTTTTCAGGACGCCGCCCGCCTTGCGGATGCGCGAGAGTTGTTGCAGGCGGGAGCGGTCGGTCAGGGCGACCACGATGGCGTCGATGGCGTGATGCCGATGATCATCGCGCGTTTTCAGGTCCAATCCGTCATTGCGCAAGGCGTCGTTGAGGCCCCATTGCCGGCGCAGTTCGGCCGTCAGTTCGCCCTTAAGGCCGAGCACGTCGTGATCGTGCTCGAAGAGGCAGCGCAGATATTCAGCGGTGGCGCGGGCGATGTATCCGGTGGCGGTCAGTTGCCGGGCGATGAAATCGTCAAGCTCCAGTTCTTTCTGAATGAGACGCCGGTATTTCCTGTAGGGGAACGGTCCCTTGCGGACAAGGGACAGCGCGAATTGGCAGACTTGTTCGTATTTGCCCGGGTTGCTGTCAGCCAGCCACTCGTGTGGTGTTTTGTTGCCCTTATCAGCATTGCATCCACGATGACAGATGACCTTGTTCATCTGTGAATCATCGAGACTGCGCGAGTAGGGCAAGATGTGGTCCACGTCGATTTCGCCGCCGAAAAGCTGAGCCTGACTGATCTTGTTGCCGCAGTAGATACAGGAATGATCCTGCTGCTCCCACAGCAGGTATTGGAGGATGCTGTCACGGTTGACATAGACGCTGATCCCCTGATCCTTTAGTTTGCGGATTTCGTTGGCGGCATGATCGCGTCTGGCTTCTCTCTCTCGCATTTCTTCAATGCGCTGCATATATCTCCTGTAACCCTCAGTGCCGGGTTTGGGGCGTGGCTTCATATTTCGAGCCATCTCCACGTGAACCGCGTCGGGTTTGCCGTGTTCGCGGATGATGGCATTGACCACTTTGCGTAACTCAACCAAAGCTCGCTTGACCACGGGGTTGGGGATGTCGCCGATCCGGGCATCCCGTGTACGGGCCGGATCGGGCAGTTTGTCAAATATCCGCCGCTGCAACGCAGAATGGTCTTCGTAGCCTGCGGCGTGTCGAGCTGACCGTGCAGGATCACTATGCCAATAGAGCATTCCTTGCTCCATGTATGGCAATAGTTTCTCAATAGCTTTAAGAGACAGATTGACGTAACCCGGTGGCAACTCGGCATCCAGAGCCGCATCCGCCTGTTCTGCGGTCAGGCCGTAATCCGTAGTGAGCCGTTCGTGTGTTTCGTCGTCATCCACTGAACGGGCCAGCAAATCGACAATCGCATTTTTGCGGTCCTCGGGCAATTTGTGCCAGGCGGGGCCGATGGCGTTTTTCGATGCCAGCATGGCATCGGTCACCATGCCCTGAATTTTCTTCCGCTTGCCAGCCTCCAGGTTGAACTGGACCGTTTCGAGAAAACCCAACGTCTTGCGGATTTTCTCGAAATCCATTTCCCGGCTCTTGGCCAGCTTGTCCAGCAGCAGGGCGCGATGTTGTTCGTCAAGCTGCATTTCTTCATTGGTGTCCGGATCGATATAGCGGAGATTGTTGACCTCTTGCAACATTCGGAACCGCTGAGCTCTGCGATCGGCACGCGGGCACCGTTTCTGTTTCGGCTCAAGTTCACACATGCCCACCACAGAACGCGGCCAATACATCGGGCGCTGAAAGAAAATCAATCCTTCCAGGCCAAACGCTTCCAGTAAACTTTCACCATGCTTCCGGGGGCGCGGGACATGTGGCTGCTTCTGCGGGCCTTGCGAACCATATCGCAGCTTGTCGGTCAGCAGGTCGGGATGGTGCGGCGACTGTGCTTTCCAGATCGCGTCAAACTCATCGAGCAGTAATTTGCGCAGTGTATGACGGCCGCGTACGTGGTCGTTCTCGTTGCGGCTGGTGTGATCGAGCGATTGCACCTTGCGGTGGAGATATTCGCCGAGCGTGCGGCAGCCGGTTTTCTCGATGTCAGCGGCAAGCTCGCTGATTTCCGCGAGCATACCTTTAACTTCGCCGCTCTTTCTCTCCTTTTTGCGGTTAGAAAGGAACCCACGACGCTGGTTGAGGTGAAGAAAGACCCGCCCCAGTTCATGCACGGCCAATGGCTCATCGAGGGCGCGAACACGCAGGACGTAGGGGTCTGTTTCGCAGAGTCGTTCTTGTTCGTCGGGGTTCTCAGGAAGCAGACCAAGTTGAACAAGTGCGGAGCGCAGCCGGCGTTTACGATCCGCACGACGACGAATCTGGCGGCGCATGCCACGCGCGATCCGGCGAGCCTCGTTGCGTGGTTTCTCCTTCTTGGTGTCGAAATTGTCAACCCCTTCCGGGAAGATGCGTACGCCGCAATCGATCAGATGCTTGTCTTTGTCATCAACCAGCGCCCAGCCGATGGAATTGGGGCCAAGGTCTAAGCCGAGAGTGATGGACATAGGGGCCTCCCAGAAAAATAACTTGACAGAACAACGACCAAGAGTATAACCAATGTGTCTATCCAATCCCGCCTCGAAGCCTTCTCGTAACAAGACGAAGGATTCGCAGGCCACGGACTACGGTCCGACCGGCCGTCACCTTAACGGGGGGCGGCCATTTTTATTGAGGGGGTGGCGATGTGTGACCCCTTTCATTTCCCCTGCCGTCGTGCGGGCCGCGGAAACTTCACCGGCTGCTGCTCCCGGTGCACCGGGAGAGTTGTACGGTTTAACTGGAAAGACGTACGGTTTACCGGGAGAGTTCTACGGTAAACCGTCAGCGGGCAAAACGGCGCATGATGGGACGTTGGGGCGGGTTATCGGATAAACACGCAGGGTGAGGGAAACATCGCGCAGGGACTTTCTGCGCCAGCGCAGGGCGGCGAAAACTTCAGTTTGCGCCGCAGATACTGTCGTGAGAGTCACATAAACAGACATGAATGCGGCGCTGACGCGCGTGAGCGGGTGGAAAAACGGTGCGTAAGCCCTCGATGGACGTGCCCCCCGGAAGTCCGAATGTGATCGGACGTGGGGAAGCTCTGGTTCCGCTTTTCCCATCCGCCATCTGCCATCTACCATCTGCCATCCCCTACTCCTTGCGCCAATGCCTGATTGCTTGATTGCCTGAATGCCTGAATCTTTGGTGCCTCGGTGCCCGGGTCTCTTGGTGGCTGGATCGGGTTGCTGGTTGTTGGTTGTTGGTCCCGATTTCCCATCCGCCATCTGCCATCCCCTACCCCCTACCTCCTCGCTGCCTCAGCAGCGGTAAACCGTTCGCTCGACAAAAACTAACACAACGTTGACTCGCTGCGGATGCAGTGCGGGTATGACGTGGGCGCAGATCGTACTGTGGATGATTCAGGGGAACGACTTGCGGGGGCGGGGGATGGGCTGACCGTGATGACTTTGACCATGGCCAGTGAACGGACCACTTCCAGAGCCAGCCGGGTGTTGCGCGCGGGGCGCATCGCGGTGGATCCTGCGCGGCACGAGGCGCATGTGGATGGGCGGCTGCTGAAACTGACGCTCTGCGAGTTTCGTTTGTTGCAGTTGCTGTGTCAGCGGCCGGGCTGGGTGTTTTCGCCGGATCACATCATGGCCGGCCTGGAAGCCCTGGGCGTCAGCGTGCATCGCGGCGGATTGAAGAATCACGTCTGGATGCTGCGGCGCAAGCTGGGTGAGGCGGCGGACCAGTTGCGCACGGTGCGCGGCGTCGGCTATCGGCTGGATGATTCGACGATCGCCGAGCGCTGAGCGGCTGGAACTGAACGCATTCCAGGCTGAATGCATTTCTCTCGAGAACTCCACCGAACGCTAGCGCTGAAGCAACAGGACGCGGAAGCACGTGTCTCATCATGACGCCCAGTGAGTGGGCTGATGGTCGGCCCGCATGGGTCCCATCCTGACTTGAGGAACGGATATGCCTCATCCAAAACCAAAACGCAATGGATTCACCCTGATCGAACTGCCCTTCGACAAGCTCAGGGTAGTGAGGCAGAGCAAATCCGCAGGATTTACTCTGATCGAACTACTGGTGGTCATCAGCATCATTGCCCTGCTGATCGGCCTTCTGCTGCCGGCCCTGGGCAAGGCTCGCGGCGAAGCGCAGGCCATTTCCTGTTCGGCCAACATCCGCGCCATCGCCCAGGGCGGTGCGGGTTATGCGGCGGAGAACAACGGTTATTTCCCCGCTTCCTATGTCTATCCCGGTTCGGCCGGCGGGGGATGGCAGTTACGGGACCAGTTTCAGGGCGCGCCGCATCCGTTCGGCTATCTGCACTGGTCCAACGCGCTGTTCACCTTTGTCGGCCAAGGTCAGGTCGGAGCGTTCAGTTGTCCGGCCATGCTCAAGGGCGGCATGCCGCGCACCAATCCCGGCTCCAACAGTGTCAACTGGATGGACGGTCAGACCAATCAGAACGGCGCCTCGGCCCCCAATGCCCTGGAGGATCGCCAGGTGGCGTTCGTAGCCTTCGGGGCCAACGGCCTGGTCATGCCCCGCAACAAATTCGTCAACACCGGCGCCAGTCCGCGCACCAATCAGTTCGTGCGGGCTTCGGATGTGACTAACGCCTCCAAGACCATTTTCGCGGCGGAGTACGTGGACAACTGGAAAGCCATCCTCGCCCAGGGCGTGTGCAAGAGTCACCGGCCGTTGACCGTCATCAACGGCATCAGCAGCGGTTACGACCCCACGGGTGAGCCGGTCAGCGCCAACACCGCTCGCTTTCGTTACAAGACCAGTGCCGGATCCGACGAGGATGCCTCCAGCTACGGCTTTGTTGATTACAACACGGTCCTGCACGCCCAGACCGGCGGCATCACACAGACCACCGCCACCCAGGGCCCCAACATCAACGCGGTCGGCCGCCATCACTCCGGCGGCAACGGCGGCCTGGGCGAAGAGGGCACCGCCAACTTCTGTTTCACCGACGGCCACACAGCGCGGCAGACGCCCCTGGAGAGCATGGTCAAGCGCCAGTGGGGTGACCGTTTTTTCAGCGTCAGCGGTTACAACCGGATTCTTGATCCGTGAGGCGGCAGATGCCTGCGGGCGGTGCGTTTTCACGGCGCGCCGCCCCTTTGAATCGAAGCGGCGGAACGTCTCCGCCAACGGCCGGGTGCTGCGGCGTAACCGTTGTTTGCACACCCGGCCGCAGAGGATCAGCAAGACTCGGTTCAACCACTTTATTGGGAGGATTTGAACATGTTGGAAGCAAATTGGTTTAAGACCCCCACACGATTGGCGGCAGCATTGCTCTGCGCCCTGACCACCGTTGCGGCATCGGCGGCGGATCAGGTCAATGGCAGCGGCGCGACGCTCTTTTTCGATTTCTTCACCAAACCGGCCAGCACCAACGACTACATCGACGTCGACAACAACGGTGTCTCCGGCTTCAATGGCGGCTTCCCCCAGAACCTGGCGCCCTCGGCGACCAGCTACAACCCCGTCGTCGATGCCCCCGGCACCGTCTGGAACTTTAACTATCGCGGCGTCGGGTCCGGCAACGGTCTGGCGGAGTTCGTCGATTATCAGTTGCTCGGCACGCTGCCCAGCACCGTGACCACCGAGGGCGGCATCTACAACAGCGTGGTGTATTACGATCCGGTGTCCGGCCCTGCCGGCTACGGCGCGGGGCCCACCTATTCACCCAACGTGCAGACCAGCATTGACTTTGCCACCATGGACGTGCCCACCAAGTGGTTCGTCACCCAGAGCGGCACCGCTCACTGGAACGCCAATCCCACCACGCCCGGATACGGCAACAACGCGGCCGTCTCCACCACCGGCCAGGGCAACAAGCTCAAGAGCCTCCAGCGCGGCGCTTTGAGCCTCAACACCAACACGGCCTCACCCGATGCCAACACAGTTTTCGACAACCCCATCGCCTGGGTGCCCATCGGCTATATCGCCAACCGCGGCGCTGATGTCGAAAACATCGAGATGTCTGATCTGCAGCACCTGATGACCACCGGCCGCGATTCCAACGGCGTCAACCTTGTCGTTGTCACTCGCGACTCCGGCTCCGGCACGCGCAACGGGGCCATGAACTCCATCGGTGTTGATCCGTCCTGGGGCGTGGGCGACAACGACGGCCCCAAAAACTCCGCGGAAGTCAATACCCAGCTCGGCTCTACTTTCACTCCCAGCAACCAGGGCGGCTCCAGCCTCATGGAAGCGGTGGTTCAGAACAGCCGTTTGGCCATCGGGTACACCGGCCTGCTCGGCGGCAGCCGCGCCATCGCCGACGCCAACGCGGAAAAATATGAAGTGGTCAACATCCGCAAGGACGTCGAGGACGGCCAGGCCACCGGCGCCACCACCTTCGTGCGGCCCACCGACATCACCGTCGTGACTCGCAACGGCGACATCAACACCGGCTGGCAGATCGGCGGCCCGGAGACCATGGCCACCCTCGGCGATGTGTATCAGACCGATTCCGGTGCGGTGGATTACGTCGATAACCAGGCTGCGGCTGCTTACGTGCGCAACATCCTTGAGAGCATCGCCAACGTCATCAGCCTGCCCGGTGACGTGGACAACGTCGGCCTGCCCGGCGAACTGCTCACGTCTCTCTATACCTTGAGCGCTGGTATTGAGTATTCACCCGATCAGACCAATCCGGACGTGTTCACCGCAACGGTTGGATTCAACTCGGCAGTGCGCGATCTGATCGAAGCGACCAACACGCAGGTGCTCGAAGCCTGGGGCGACAGCGCGGGTCTTGTTCCCACCCGCAGCACGCCCACCGGCGCCACCTTCACCGACGGCCAGGATGCTGCGGATAACTCCTACGTCACGCTCGGCGGCGCTGGGCTGACTTATGGTAACGCCCTGAACGTGCGTAACACCGTGGCCGGCGACTTCAACGGCGATCTGGCTCGCACCACCAGTGATATTGCCGGCATGGTCAAGATGTACGAGTACGACCAGGGCATCATTGCCGGCGGTCGTGCTGCCGCCGCGACGGATAGCGCCTTTGCCGGTATGGCCGGCAGCGCTGCGGACATGTCGCCCGAGATCATCGGCGATTTCAACGGTGACGGCGACTTCGATCTCGATGACGTGCGCTACGGTGCCGACGGCCTGTTTGCTAGCGCCGCGCTCAACCGCAAAGCCAACTTCATGGCGGTGGATAACGCCTCGACCTCCGGCAACCTGTTCGCCACCACCCTGGCCCACGGCACGTACGATGCCGGCGACAGCCGCGGTGATATCGCGGGTTCACTGACCGGCCCGGCCAAGGGCTCGGCTCCCAGCGGTGCTGACGGCATCGTCGATGCCAAGGACATTGACTACGTGTTCGCTCAGTTCGTCGGCCTGGATGTCGATTCCAGCGGCGGCGTGGAATGGGCCAACCTCGATGAAGCGGTCTTCGCTGATCTGTCCGCGGACATGACCGGCGACCTGGTCATCAACCAGTCGGATGTGGATGAACTGGTCGAAGTGATCCTGGAAACAGCCTACGGCGACAGCAACCTCGACGGCGTGGTCAATCTGGCGGACTTGCAGATCCTCGGCGACAACTGGCAGTCCAGCGCCGCAGGCTGGGCCACGGCTGACTTCACCGGCGACGGTGTGGTCAACCTGGCGGACCTGCAGATCCTTGGTGACAACTGGGGCTTCGGCGTCGTGCCGGACTTGAGCTTCGATGAAGCGCTGGCCGGCGTGGGCCTGGCGATTCCTGAGCCGACGTCGTTGATGTTGCTGGGCGTTGGTCTGGTTGCCCTGTACCGCCGCGCACCTCGGGCCTGAGCATGTAACGACCCACTCATGCGCCCTGTGCGCTCTAAGTCCGCTGGTCCAACGACCGGCGGACTTTTTTATCGATTCCAATATTGCTGAATTCGTCCAGAATTCGCAATTCCGCGATGTTGTCAGCCAGAGTGGTTGTTTATAATGGAATAGTTGCATTTTCCGCGTGGACCAATTCCGGCAGTTTCACTTTCTGAGGAGGATAACCATGTGCAAGTTATCTCCAGCCTTTGTGGCGTTGGTGGTTTTGGCCCTGTCCAACGCAGCCTCGGCGGGTGTCATCGTCACTGCCGTGGCCGATGACGTCGGTGACGGCCTGAACCGTTACACCGTTAATATCGAGAGCACCGACGATCGCCTCATTGGCGGCATGGATATCACCTTCACCGCAACTTCCCTGCATCAGCAGAATCCGCTCGGATATGCCACCGTATTCCAAGACTATAACGCCCTGATGGGGCAAGTCGGCATGGACCCCACCAAGGACAGCCAGTTCATGTTTGTGAATGCCGGCCTCGCGAATTTGTTGTACGCGCCAGATAACATCTGGGAGAGTAGTACCACACTGCGCGGCCAGTTTGTGATCGCCAATGGCGGAGCCTACACCCCCTTCCATAGCCGTGACGTGGCCCAGATCGTAGTGCCCAGGGGGACGGCGGTCTATTACGAAGGTTATGTCAGCTACGCCAAAACCGGGGGCCAGCTCGATGCGATCGGCGGCGTCTTCAATCCCGAGCCGACGTCGCTGGCCCTGCTGGGACTGGGAGGGATCCTGTGCCTGCGCCGCTGTCGGGCGTGAGGTCAAGGAATATATGGTTCAATGGCTTCGATTCAATCGCATCATCCAACTCATTCTGGAGGTGGCCCATGTCAAGAATGACCCTGATTGTCGCTCTTGTGCTGACTGCCGCGCTGACCAGTGCGGCTTCGGCGGGCGTGGTTATTACAGGCAGGATCGATAACACCAATGTCCCTGCCGGTTTCGACCGTTACATGATGACTGCGACCAGTGATGTGATCGGCCAACTGGTCGGCGGTTTTGATGTGACGTTCACCGCTGCTTCCCTGCGTCAGGTCAACCCGGCCGGCAATCCCTCCATCTTCCAGGATGCCAATGGTTTCTTCGGCTTTGTCGGCGAGACGGTCGAGGGCGACAGCCAGTTTCTCTTTGCAACCTCTCAGTTGACGATCCCGGCCGGCACGAACGGTGAAAGCAGCACCCAGCTTTGGGCTGCCTTCGTGTTCCCGGCCGGCAGCCCGCTTCCCGCCCAGAGCATCACCTTCGCCCAGCTTGTGGTACCTGCCGGGTATGGCCTTAGTTACGCAGGCCTGGTCAGCATTGCCAATGCCGGCGGCCTCACGTACCAGGTCGAAGGCGGAACAATAGATTTACCCCCCATTCCCCCCGAGCCGACCTCGCTGGCTTTGTTGGGATTGGGCGGTCTGATGTGTCTGCGCCGCTGCCGGGCGTGAGGTCAGGGAACACGTGAATCAATTGTTTCGCTTCCATCGCAGCGTTTAACCCTTTCAGGAGGTAACCCATGTCAAGAATAACCCCGATCGTCGCTCTTGTGCTGACCGCCACTCTGTCCGGCGCCGCCTCGGCAGCTATCGAAATCATCGGTGTGATTGACAACACCGGCCTCACCGCACCTGCGGCCGGTTACGAGCACTGGGACATCACGGCGACCAGCACCGTCCCCGGTGAGTTGATCGGCGGTTTCGACATCACGTTCACCACTGCCTCCATGCGTCAGGTGAATCCTGCCGGCAATCCCTCCGTCTTCCAGGACGCCAACGGCTTCTTCGGCTTCGTGGGTGAAGCAGTGCCCAACGACAGCCAGTTCAATTTCCTGACCTCTGAGGTGACGATCCCGGCCGGCACGAACGGTGAAAGCAGCACCCAGCTTTGGGCGGCCTTCGTGTTCCCGGCCGGCAGCCCGTATCCGGCCCAGAGCATCACGTTCGCTCAACTCGTCGTCCCTGTCGGCACATCCTGGATTTACTATGACGGTTGGGTCAGCATCGCCAACTCTGGCGGCAAAACGTACCGCGTGACCGATTGGCCCGAGCCGACCTCGCTGGCGCTGCTGGGACTGGGCGGGATCCTGTGCCTGCGCCGCTGCCGGGCGTGAGGTCAGGGAACATAAGGATCAGCAGCTTCGCTTCCATCGCAGCGTTTAACCCTTTCAGGAGGTGGCCCATGTCAAGAATGGCCCTGATCGTCGCCTTTGTGCTGACTGCCGCCTTATCCTGCGCAGCTTCGGCGAGTATCTACATCACTTATCAGATCAACAATATCGGTGTGACCGCGGCCGGCTATGACCGTTGGATGATTTCGGCGGTCAGCACCGTTCCGGGTGAACTGATTGGTGGTTTCGACATGACCTTCACCACTGCTTCCATGCGGCAGGTGAATCCGGCCGGCAATCCCACCATCTTCCAGGATGCCAACGACTTCTTCAGCTTCGTAGGCGAAGTACCTGAGAACGACAGCCAGTTTCTCTTCCCGACCTCTCAGTTGACGATCCCGGCCGGCACCAATGGTGAAAGCAGCACCCAGTTGTGGGCGGCCTTCGTGTTCCCGGCCGGCAGCCCGCACCCCGCCCAGAACGTCACCTTCGCCCAGATCGTGGTGCCCACCGGCACGACCTCCCTCCTATACGACGGCCAGGTCAGTATCGCCAATTACGGCGGCAAATACTATGAAGTAGCTGGCGACCCAGTGATCCTTCCCCCCATTCTCCCCCCCATTCCCCCTGAGCCGACGTCGCTGGCCCTGCTGGGACTGGGCGGCCTGATATGCCTGCGCCGCTGCCGCTCGTGAGGTTCATGCCGGTGCGTGAGCCGTGGCTCGGCCGTGTTCTTACCGCAACATCAGGAGATCACTCATGTCCAGGATCACCAAACGATTGGTGGCCGTGGCGGCTATCGCCATGACCAGCGTGGCCTCGGCGAACGTTTCCGTCAACTACGTCTCCGACGACGTCGGCTCGGGACTGACCCGCTTCACCTTCACCGCGATCAGCGATATGCCCTCCCAATTGCTGGGCGGCTTTGACGTGACCTTCACCGCCAGTTCCATGAACCAACTGAATCCCTACGGCCTGCCCACCATCTTCCAGGACAACAATGCCTCGCTCACCACCGGCGGGCTGGACGTGAACCAGGACAGCCAGTACCTGTTCGAGAGCAGCACCCTGGTCATTGCCAGCGGCTCCTCCGGTGAAAGCAGTACGCAACTGAAAAGCGCCTTTGTGTTTCCGTCCGGAAGCCCGCTTCCCGCTCAGAGCATCACCTTCGCCCAGATCGTGGTGCCGAACGGCATGGGAAACAGTATCCAGTGGAACGGCCAGGTTACCATTGCCTACAACACGCTTTACTACAATGTCTCGGGCCAGGTGGTGCCTGAGCCGGCAACGCTGGCTTTGCTGGGTCTTGGCGTGGCAGGACTGTTGCGGCGCGATTCCCGGGTTGGTTGAGCCGCGAATTGTGACCGTTTGTCGATCGGGCGCAGCGTGTTTAGCCCCGGAGGCCACGCTGGGAATCCCCCGCGTAGCCGCGGGGGCTAAACGACAACCTGGGTGGTCATCACTGGACCGGGGGCATTGCATCGGCGTGACCGATTACGCGGCGGCGCTGCGTGATCGATTCGACCTGACGGCCGAACGGGTGTATCAATGGAGGCTGAGCGGATCCATCCGTGGCCGAGAGGTTAGGCGTTGAGCGTGACAAGTCGATGCAGGGATTGGGCCGGCCGATGTTATGCCCGTCTGCCGGACCGGGTGGATGAGGCGCTGCTGCGCCTGTGGCATGCCTGGCGCGAAGCGGCCGCGCGGCAGGTCAGCATCGAGACAATGAGCCGCGGCTCCATTCGCGTGCTGGCGGCGGGGCGGGCCACGTCGATGGATTATTTTCTGGAGCGTCTGCCCGGCGACAGCCCACAGGTCGAATCGAATCGCATGGTCAATCGCAGCGCCCTGGCTGCGGAGTTGCGTGGTCGGATCGATGATGCGGACCTGTTGCTGGCTCGATTACCGCGGCGCTGGTTGCAGCGACATCCCGGTGCATTTTCGGATTCCTGGTGGCGCGTGCCGGAAGTGGTGGGCGAGAAGATTGTGTTGCCGGAGTCGGATACCGCGGAGGTGATTCCCTGGAAGAACGCCAGCAACCAGAACAATGTCGCTCGCATACGCAAGCATGGCCTGAGCTGGTCGATTTCTCACGATGAGCGTGACTTCGACTATTTTTACCATCAGATGTATCTGCCTTTCATTGCCCAGCGCTATGGCGAGCAGGGCCAGGCCCGCTCCGAGCATCGCATGCGGCGGCGCTTTCGCAAGGGCGGTCTCCTCTGGGTGACGCAAGGCGCACGGAAGCTGGCGGCCGAGGTGTTCAGCATCCGCGGTCGGCAGTTGTCGAGTCTGTTGATGGCGCCCGAGCCGCGCCATAAAGACGCGGTGAAAATCGGCAGCCTCAGCGCCACCTATCTGTTCATGCTCCAGTGGGCCACGCAACAGGGTTGCCGCGAGGTGCTCGAAGGGGTCAGCCGGCCCGCGCTGAGCGACGGCGTGCTGGTGCACAAGAAGCATTGGGGGGCGCAACTGATGGATTCACCCGACGCCCGCCACGATTTGTTGTTCACCTGGCCGCGCTTCACCGAGCCGATCGCACGCTTCCTGCACGAAACCCCGCTGGTGGTGCGCGTCGGCGAGCAACTGGGCGGCCTGACCGCCATGCCCCTGGACGAGCCGCCCGATCCCGTATTGACCGAGCAACACCTCAATCGCACCGCCGCCGCCGGGTTGAGCCGGCTGTACGTGATCGCTGATCCGCCCTGGCGCTGCGATCTGCCGCAGATCAAGCAACTGCCGATCTGCTGGTTATCCAGTCAGACCGCCGGGTTGCCGATAACAGGTCAAACGTCCGTCACCGGCTAGCGAAGCGTCCCATGATCAAACTGCGCGAGATCAATCCACGGAGCCCTGACTTTCCCGGCAGAACCCGTTCCTATTTCAACAACCTGCTCAAAATCCCCGCTGCCCTGCTGGCTCGCGCTTATCGCGCCACGCTTGGCCGCCGCGCTACGCTCATCGCCGTCACCGGGTCATTCGGCAAAACCACCACCACCCGCGCCATCGCCGCCATCCTCGGCCAGCACACGCAGCGCGAAAACTACGAAAACTGTTTTACCGGCCTGTACCTGCGCGCGATCTATCAGACCGCCATCCACGACACGGCCGTGGTGGAGATCGGCATCGGCAGGCCCGGACAGATGACCCGCTACGCGCGCGTGCTGCGCCCCGACATTGCCGTGGTCACCTCCGTGGGTCTGGAGCATGAAAAGACGATTCCCGGCGGCATCGAGAGCATCGGCCGCGAAAAGGCCGAGCTGGTCGCTCACCTGCCGACGGATGCCGTGGCGGTGCTCAATGCCGATGATCCGATTGTCGCCGCCATGGCGCAGCAGACCCAGGCGCGCGTGCTGACCTTCGGCCGTGATCCGCAGGCGGACGTCGCGCTGCTCGACCTGCAACACCAAGGCGGCCGCGGCATGAAGCTGCGCCTGCGCGTGGCGGGGCAGGAGCACGAACTGCACACGCAACTGGTCAGCAGCATTTCGGTCGCGCCCCTGCTGGCAGCCATTGCCGCTAGTCATGCCGCCGGCATCGCGACCGCCGATGCCTGTCGGGCCATTGAGCATTTGACCCCCACCCCGCGGCGGTTGCAGTCGGTGACTCTTGCCTGCGGCGCGACAGTGCTGGTGGATGAGTACAAAGGCACGCCCGCCACCGTTCATGCCGCCTTCGATGCTGTTGATGAACTGCCCAACCCGCGCAAGCTGGCGCTGTTGAGCAACATTCCGCAGAGCACGGGCGAACCCAAGGAGCCGGTCATTCGCGCCCTGGGTGAACATGCGGGACGGGTTTTCGATCGTGTGCTGCTGATTCACCTCAGCGACGAGCATTTTGAGTGGTACCGCCAGGGGCTGATGGCCGGCGGCCTGGATGCGTCGCGCATCACGCGTATCAACGATGTATTCCAGGCGGCTGAGGTTTTGCGCGGCCAACTGCAACAGGACGATCTGCTGCTGCTCAAGGGTCACTTCTTCGATCATCTGACGCGCGTGGTGCTGATGCTGCAGGATAAACCGGTGCGCTGCGGATTGAAGTTCTGCCTCATCCGCGGCAGCGAATGGTGCGACCAGTGTCCCCATGTGTTGCGGGACCAGAGCTGAGCATGAAACAACGGCGAGGCATTCTGATCCTGGGCGGTGACGCCGACGGCAATCTCGGCGATCGCGCCATTCTCACCGCCCTGTGCGCCGCCATCGCCCGCATCGACCCGCAGGCTGAGATCATCGCCGCATCTGAACACCCCGACAGGATGCGGGCTGTTCTGAACGCGACCGTGCTCAAGCGAGGCCTGCGCGGCCTGCCGAGCCTGTGTGCCGCAGCGAGACGCAGTCGAATCGTGCTGATCGGTGGCGGCGGCTTGTTTCAGGACGACGACAGCCTGATCAAGATGCCTTACTGGGCAGCGCGTTGCCTGCTGATGCGGTTGTGTTGCAATCGCCTGGTCGGCTGCTCAATCGGGGCCGGTCCGCTGCGCTCGTTCAGCAGTCGCTTGTCAGCCATGTTCGCTTTCTCGCTGATGCGTCGGGTCAGTGTGCGCGATCACTTCGCCCGCCGCACCGCGCAGCCGCTGACGTCCACGATGGTTGAAGTGGTGGCTGACCCGGCATTCATGCTCGAACCGTTGGATGACGCCGCAGGCCGGCGCGTGTTCAGCGAACAGAACATTCCGCTGGATGACAGCCCGCTGATCGGCGTCACCATTCGCCGCTGGTTTCCGCCCAAGCCGCGCTGGATCCCCAATCGCATCTTGCCTCGCAAAGACAACAACATGAGCCAGCGCCTGGTGGAACTCTATGCTCGGACATTGGACCGAGTGCTGTCGCGCTGCGGCGGGCGAGTGGTGTTGATGCCGACCTACAATCTGGCTCACGAGGGCGACGACCAGTTGTGCAGGCAGGTGATGGAGATGATGGACAGCGACCGCGTGAGCCTGTTGCACATCGATGAGCCGTCTCTGTATCAGGCGGCGGCGCGGCAGCTTGCGTTGATGGTGGCGGGGCGCATGCACGCGGCGATCCTGGCGGCGTCGGTGGGCACGCCGGTGGTGGGGCTGGCCTACAACCCCAAGTTTCACGGTGTTTTTGAATTGTTGGGCGAGCCGGGCATGGTGATGGATGTCGAGCCGTTCGTGAACAACGCGGATGTGGACGGCTTCGCCCATCTGATTACATCCACCCTTGAACGCCGCCGTCCGTCACAACCTGCTGCTGTCCCGTTGGCGCAGCAGACATGGCAATGGCTAACGGAGGTGCTGTCGTAATGCTGGGCGTGGCACTTCACCTTTGGCAACTGCGGCGGGCGATGCACGCGAATCCGGGTGACATCGCCGCCATGCAGGCCCGCAAGTTACAGCG
Organism: uncultured Phycisphaeraceae bacterium; assembly: GCA_964471555.1. Taxonomy (GTDB): domain Bacteria; phylum Planctomycetota; class Phycisphaerae; order Phycisphaerales; family Phycisphaeraceae; genus JADLFV01. Next base: position 12,821 of record CAYYGM010000044.1, on the reverse strand, counting down.
ACTGGTGCGCCATGCTTACGGCCACGTGCCGTATTACCAGCGATTGTTCGACGAAGCAGGGGTCAAGCCTGCATCGATCACGAAAGTGTCAGACTTGTCGCGCATCCCGATCAGCCGCAAGAGCGATCTACAGGCGGCCGGTCTCGAAGCGATCACCAGTCGGGCCTTCACAGCGCAGCAGTGCGTGATCGAGAAGACCAGTGGTTCGAGCGGCTCACCCTTTGAGATTCATTTCGATCGGCGGTTCGTGGCGGTGCGCAATGCCATGTTCCTGCGGGCGCTGGGTGGGGCTGGTTACCGGCTGGGACAGCGCCTGATGCTGATCAGCGGCACGCAAGCGCGGCAACGGCGCTGGCCGACACCCTGGCGTTACGTGCCGTTCGATGATTCCCCGGCCGCCATGCTCGAGCAGTTGAATGATTTTCGTCCGCACGTGCTTTACGGCTGGGTGACGCCGCTGCGGCAGTTGGCCGAGCACCTGCGCGAGCACAACCTTCCGGGGGCACATCGGCCGCAGGCCATCGTAACCACCGCCGAGCCGCTCGATTCACCGACGCGGGCCCTGTTGAGTGAGTCGTTTGACACAGAGGTTTTTGAAATCTTCGGCCTCACCGAGATGGGCGCCATGGCGTGGGAGTGCTCCCGCCACGACGGCCTGCACCTGGCGCAGGACGCGGTGATTGCCGAGCGCGTCGAAGGGCGGCTGGTGCTGACCAATCTGGAGTTGAAAGCCATGCCGCTGCTGCGCTACGATTGCGGCGACCTGGTCGATCAGTTCCCGTCACCTGAGCCCTGCGCCTGCGGTTGTGTGTTCGCCAAGCTGCCGTGCGTGGAGGGGCGTCAGGTGGATTGCGTACGACTGGCGGACGGGCGCGTGTTGTCGCCCTACAGTTTGACGCTGGCCATGGAGAAGGTTGAGAGTTTGCAGCGGTATCAGATCATTCAGTTGGCGCCGGGGCGATTCGAGGTCCGTTACGTGCCGCGGCCGGGCCGTGGCGATGCGGAGCAGGGAATTCGTGCGGTGCTGGCGCCATTGCTGGGTGAACAGGCGTCCATCTTGGTTATCGAGCAGTCGACGCTGGATCCGCCGCCCGGCCGCAAGTTTCGCGTGGTGGAATGCCGATGCATGGGGTAACGGTCGCGGCATGAACATCCTTTGCATCTGTTACGAATATCCGCCGATCGGCGGCGGCGGGGGGCCGGTGTGTCAGGGGGTGTGCGAGTCGATCGTGGCCGCGGGCCATCAGGTCGATGTGGTGACCAGCGCCATGAGCGATCTGCCGCGGCGCGAGCAACGCAACGGCGTAGAGATCTATCGCACCGCCTGTCTTCGCCGCCATCGCCACTACACCACCAGCTTCGAGTTGCTCACCGGACTGATCCCCGCTTACCGTGCTGCCCTGCGGCTGACCCGGCAGAAACAGTACGATCTGATTCACTGCCATTTCGTCGTGCCCTCCGGCCTGGTTGCACGGGCGGTGGCGCGACGCAGCGGGCTGCCCTACATCATCACCGCGCACGGCTCGGACATCCCAGGCTACAACCCCGACCGTTTCGACCTGGCCCACCGCCTCATCCAGCCGACCTGGCGGCGCATCCTGCGCGATGCCGCGATGGTGACCACGCCTTCGCGATTCCTGTGCGACCTGCTGCGCAGCCAGGTTGATGTGCCGGTGGAGATTATCCCCAACGGCTTCACGCCACCGCCCGACCCGAGCGTTGAGCGCCGCGATCGCATTCTTGTGGTGAGCCGATTGTTCGAACGTAAAGGCGTGCAGCATGTGATCGAAGCCCTGCGCGGTATGCAGACGCATTGGCGCTTGTGCGTGGCCGGCGACGGTCCGTACCTGCCTGCTCTCAAGGCCCAGGCGGAGCAGGCCGGCGTTGAGGTCGAATTTGTCGGTTACGTGCAGGGGCAGGAACTGGTCAATCTGTATCACTCCGCCAAGGTGTTCGCGCTGCCCTCATCGAGCGAAAACTTCCCGGTGGTGCTGCTGGAAGCGATGGCGGCCGGCTGCGCGGTGCTGACCACGGCCGACACCGGCTGCGCCGAAGTGGTGGGCGAGGCGGCGGTCACCGTGCAGCCCGACAGTCCGGACCAGGTGCGCCAGGCGCTGCAGGATCTGCTGAGTGATGAGGATGAAATCCAACGTTTGCGCGAGTTGGCCCAACGTCGCGTTGAACAGTTCAGTTGGAACCACATCGGTCGGCAGTTCGAGCAACTGTTCGTTCGTTGCGCGGCGAGCAGGAGAAGCTAAGCCCCGTGAAACGCCGGCTGCTGCTGCACGTGTTTTTCGTTTCCCTGGCGTTCTACACCAGCAACGCCCTGTACATGGTGCGCGGGTTGGTGCTGGCGTGGTTGCTGGGCCCGGTGGCGTTCGGTGTGTGGACAGCCATGCGCCTGGTGCAGTCGTTCAGCCATTTCGCCATGCTTGGTTCGCGGCAGGGCATGGTGCAGTTAGCGCCGCTGGCTGACGGTCAGGGCGATCAGGTTCGCGCTACGCAGTTGCGCCGCTGCGCTTCACTGCTGAACCTGTGTTGCACGGCACTGGTGGTCCTGGCGGTGGCGGCGGTGGCGTGCTGGCGCGGGGCGTCGGGATACCGGCTGGCGTGGCTGATCTTCGCGCTGGGATTGCTGGGCACACACCTGTTTTTTTTCTATCAGGCGGACCTGCGCGCCCATCAGAAGTTCAGCCTGACAGCGATCAGTGAGATCCTGGTCGCCCTGATCAGCACGACAGCGGGATTGGCAGCGGCGTGGTACTACGGGCTGGTGGGATTCCTGCTGGTGCTGGGTGCGGGGTTTCTGTTGTCGCTGCTGGTGGTGTGGCGGATGGGGCCGCCGTTCGCCCGGCCGCAGTGGCGGCGCGAATCTGCCCGACAGTTGATCGCAACGGGTTTTCCGCTGATGGCCAGCGGCGCGCTGTGCGTGGTGATGTGGAACGTGGACAAGCTGCTGCTTTGGCTGATGCGCGGTCACGAGGCGTTGGGCGTATATGCGGTGCAGGCCAGCTTCAGCAACGTGGCCCTGCTGGCGCCGGCAGCGATCTTCACCGTGCTGCATCCGCACCTGATGCGTCATCTGGGTGAGCGGCGCAGCACTGAGGCGGTGCGGCCGTATCTGGTGCGCGGCGGTGAACTGGCGGCCGTGTGGTCGGGGCCGGTGGTGGGATTGGGTTTTCTTCTGCTGCATTTGCCGATCCGCTGGTGGCTGGAAAAGTACAGTGCCGCCATCGAGCCCGGCCGGGTGCTCATGGTGGCAGCGTACTTCACCATGATGGCCACGGTGCCCGGCACCGTGCTCATTTCGCTCAACGGCCAGGTGCGCCTGTGTGTGATCCGCATCGCAGCGATTGGCATCACCACCGTGTCCGGCGTGCTGGTTCTTCATGCCGGTTACGGCTACGTGGCACTGGCACTGGCGATGAGCGCGGGCTTGGCGTGCGATGGTTTGTTGACATTGTGGGCGGCAGCACGTCAGGCGGCGCTGCAGCGCGGTGAAGCCTGGCGTCTGGCGGTTGCATTGCATGTGCCGTTGGCGCTGTTGGGTATTGGGTTGGCGCTGGCATGGTGGTTGATCGACGATGACGCGGTGCGCTGGCAGACAGACCTGGCGGCCACGGCGGGGCGTTGCGCAATTCTATTGCTCATTTGCGCACCGTATGCGATCCGGCGATCGCACAGGCTCAAGTGATCGCTTGAACGCTTCCATGCGATGGGCGTTTTGCAATTGCAAAATATGGTGTTTTTCAGCGGGAAACGAAGCGTTTAAGCGCGATCGCTCAATTGGGCGATGATATAATGGCGACCTTTTCCCCAAGGAAATTCACCATGGCCACTCAAGCGCCCGCCGGCAAACCTTCCGCTACTTCATCGATGCGCAGCCAACTGCTGGACAACGCGCTGCTGTTGCTGGACCGTGCTGTGGAACAGAAGCTGGTCGTGGTGCCCGACGATCTGCTGGAGAAGTTGCGCCGGCCCAAGGAGCGCATCGAGGTGATGCTCTCCCCACAGCTCAGCGACGGACGCGTACACACCATCCCTTCCTACATCGTGCGCCACAACACCGCGCTGGGCCCGGCCAAGGGCGGTATCCGCATGAGCAGTCTGGTCACGCTCGACGACGTCAACGGCCTTTCCATGGACATGACCTGGAAGTGCGCGTTGATCGGCGTGCCCTTCGGCGGCGGTAAGAGCGGCATCGTGGCGGACCCCCGCAAGTTGAGCGCGGGTGATCGCGAGGTGTTGATCCGTTCGTTCGCCCGCTCGGCCGTGCGCCACATCGGGCCGCAGGTCTATGTCCCGGCTCCCGACATGGGCACCACCGAGCGCGACATGGGCCACATCAAGGACACGCTCAGCAACGACGATGGTCAGGCCACCACCAGCGGCTGCTACGTCACCGGCAAACCCGTCATCCTCGGCGGCGTCCCCGGTCGGCGCGAAGCCACGGGGCGGGGCGTGGCCATCTGCGTGCGCGAAGCCCTGGCCTGCATGAAGCAACCGATCGAGCAGGCCACGGTGGTTTTGCAGGGTTTCGGCAACGTCGGTGGAGCGGCCGCGCTGATCCTGCACCAGATGGGCGCCCGCATCATTGCCGTGGCGGACATTGACGGCGCGGTGGTCAATCACGACGGCCTGGATGTGCCGGCCCTGTTCGAGTACGCCAAATGCAGCGGCACGGTGCTGGGTTTTGACGGCGGCCAGGACATCGATGCCGCGGCCGTGCTGGAGTTGCCCTGCGATGTGCTGATCCCCGCCGCTGCGGCCGGCCAGATCACCGCGGACAACGCGCCGCGCATCGCCGCCAGGCTCGTTGCCGAGGGCGCCAACGGCCCCACGCTGCACGAGGCGGATGAAATCCTGCGCGAGCGCAACATCGTCGTGGTGCCCGACATTCTCTGCAATGCCGGCGGCGTCTATGTCTCCTACATCGAGTACACGCAGGAGACGCAGCAGGAGCAGTTCACCGAGACGCTGGTCAACAAGCGCCTGGAGAAACGCATGGTGGATCGCTACCAGCATGTGTGCCAGGTCGCGGCAGACAAGAAGCTGACCCTGCGCGAGGCGGCCATGGCCATCGCCATCGAGCGCGTGGTGGAAGCGACGGTCGCCAAGGGGATGCTGCCGTAGGGACGGCCACAACGTCGGCACGTCGCATGACTAGGGCTGTTCGAGTTTTTGAATCTGCACGTTGTCGATCCAGCACTGGCCGGTGCCGGTCTGTTCGATGAAAACAGTGCGGCGAATGCCGGTGTACGAGACGGAACGGCCCAACAACTGGCGGATCTTCTCGTCGTCGATGGGTAGATCAATGCTGACGCGGGTCCAGTCATTGTCGCCGGTTAGTTCCTGGTCGGCATAGGTGATCACACAGCTATCCGGGTGGTCCCATCGGCCGGGTTTGTGGCGACCGAACCAGTTGTCGCCGTAGAACTCGTTGACGCCGAGGCGCACGCTGCCGTCGCACTGGCTGGTTTTGATCATGGCGGAGAAGCGGTACACGCCGTCGAGCGGCGCCTTTTGATCGTAAGCCGGGCCCCAGCACCAGCCGTACCACAACGCGGGCAGGCCGTCGTCCTGGACCTTTTTGATGCTGATGCAGCTTGAATCGTCGTAGCCGGTGGTCTGGTCGAATAGACAGGCAGTGTTGTCGCTCTTGTTCCAGCACTGCTCGTTGCTGTGGATGATTCTGGCGAAGGTGTTGTGGCGCGAGAAGGGCGGCACCTGATATTCGAGCAGATCACGCCACGGCAATTCCACCGCTTCGGCCAGCAACTGGCGGGCATGCTGCGGGGTGACGGGCGTGAAGCGGATGGCGCACTTGAGATCGAGCGCCGCATCGGCGTCCGGCGTCACCTCCGGCACCGCTTGGGGCATGTAGCAGTGTACGTCGTTGAACATCCAGCAAAGCGTGAAGCGCAGCGGCAGCGTGGCCTCGATCACCTGCGTCATCCAGCCGCCTTCCTGCTCATCGAGCGCCCCGAAATACGAACCGGCCGGTGACGGCGGCAGTTCACCGCGGAAGTTCTGCGTGAGATAAATGCCTTGGGGCAGGGGGTGCGTGGGTACGTGCATTTTGGGGACAAAGGTCCACTGCTGGCCGTCCTCGCTGCGGACAAAACCTTGATAAAGATCATCCTGGTCATCCTGGATGGAGCGCAGGCGCGTGGGCAGTGTGACGCGCTCGAGGTGGTAGTCGATTGGTTGAATGGTGCGAGGTCCTTTGGGGCCGGACTTCATGTGCACGCTGCGCCAGGCGGAGGCGGTGGTTTGCAGGCGGGTGGCCAGGTCGTACTCGAAGCCCATTTCCTGTGAGAGCAAGCGGGCGCTGATGACGGTGTGGATGTCGGAGTTGCTTTGCGCTTTGTGGGCATCGAGTGTGATCTGGAAGCTGTCGGGTGAAGATTGATAATCAAAGTCACGGACTTCGTAGCCAGCCTCATCACGGTCCGCCCAGGTCAGGGCGATCATGCCATCGGAGCCTTTGCCGCTCTTGATCCCGATCCAGTGGTCGTTGTCCGGCGTGGCGCGGAAGCGCAGGCAGCGGCCCTGGTACAACTCGAGAATCGGCTGACCGCGCCAGATGACATACTGCCAATCGCCTGCCTCCCGCAAACGGGGCGGATCGACTTGTGCGAACGCCAGTGCGGCCCACGCCACCGCCAGCACCATGCCTGCCATGATCATGCTTGTCCGCGTCATCATTTTGTCTCCGATCCATCCGCGAATTGGTGTGGTGCAGGAACCAACTTCCGCTGGATGGGTCGGAAAGTCAAGAGCAAGCTGCCGGAGCTGAAGCAGTATGCGTCAACGTTGGAACTGGAGCGGCGAGACGTCGCTCGCCGGCTATGGCTTTTGCAAACTGATCCCAACGTCAAAAGCGATCACTGCTCCGAGGTTCGCAGTGAAGGATCGTACAGATAGAGATAGATATCTTCCTTGCCGCGGCTGACGGGGATGTAGAGCTTGCCGTCGATGACCGTCGTGGTGGGATATTGCAGGCCGGTCTCTTTGGGATTGCGGACGGCGTTGGGTTGCTGGTTGTGGGCGATGATCTGCGGCCGGGTGAATCGGTAACCATCGTCGGATTCGGCATAGACCAGGTACTCGCGGCCGGTGCCGTGCGACAGGTTGCCGACGACATAGAACTTGCCACCGGGGAAGCGGCCGGCGTGCTGCTTGGAGGGAGAGTCGGGGCAATCGGTCTTCACCGGCATCTGGAAATCCGAGCTGTCGGGATTGCACTGGGCCCGGTAGAGGCGGTAATCCTTGGGATCGTTGTTGCGGTAATAGATGACGACTTGACCATTGTCGAGCTGGTAGCCGCTGCTTTCGCTGAAGCGCTTGATGTGAGCGGGAATCGGATCACAAACGCTTTTCCAATCGTCGAGGGATTGGCCGCCGCCGATCAGCAGTTCTTTGGTGACGTGATCGTCGCGCACGCCGAAGAACATAGCGTTGCCGTCGCTGAGCATCAGCGGATTGCCGTGCGACCACCAGTCATCCTTCAGCTTTTTCACTTCGGTGAAAGTTTCGTCAGTCGGGTTGTATTGGTACAGATGCGTGGCGACGGAACCGGTGACGGGTTGGCCGAAGGGGCCGCCGGTGCGGGCATGAGTGACCAGCAGGTAGAGATCGTCGCCGCGTTTCCACAGGCCGCCGTTGATGCGCATCTCCGGGCCTTCGCCGTCCGGATCGTCCACAGCTATTTTCAGCGGTGACCACGTGTGGCCGCCGTCATCGGAGGTTTTGAAGACCACGCGGGTGCGGGCTTCGATCTCGTCGCGCCAGCAATTCACCCAGACGCAAACCAGCTTGTCACCCATCGCTTGAATGCAGGGCGTGTGGCTGTAGGCCCAATCCTCTGGGCCGGGACAGTAGACCACGCTCAGCAGCCGGGCCCCGGGTAGCCACTTCAGATCTGCGGCGGACTCATATTGGTCGGACGGCGCCAGCATGTCCGCCAACTGTTGCCGATTGTTTGCTTCCACAGCGCGGGCCGGCTGAACAACCGCAAGCAGGGCGGCGGCGATCAGCAGGCAGAACCACACATGAAGATGTCCGAACGGTAACGGTGGATTGTCTCTCATGGGTTCTTTCGCGTGTGTGTTAACGTTGCTGGAGTCGTTTGATACCACGAGAGGCGATCGTTGCCCAGTGTGTTGCCGGAAAGGGCAAGCGGCTTTCCTGTATCGGCTGTTTTGGCGGGTGATTCGGGGCGTGTCCGCTGACGACCGGCCAAGGTACAATGCAAGCCCATTGCCGCGCGGGGCTGCGGCGCACTTTGCGAAAGGCACACCATGAAGCGGCGAACGTTCCTGAAAATGACAGGTACGGGATTGGCGGCCACCATGCTCGGACCCCTGACAGCGCGGCCACTGCGTGCGGCCCAGTCCAAGCGCCCGCCCAATATCATTCTGCTGCTGACCGACGAGCACGACCACCGCGTGACCGGTTGCTACGGCAACAAGCTGATCCGCACCCCGGCCCTCGACCGCCTGGCTGCCGAGGGCGTGACCTTCGAGCACTGCTACTGCAATTCCCCGCTGTGCGTGCCCTCACGCCTGTCGCACACTTCCGGCAAGTACATCAATCGCGTCGATGCCTGGAGCAACAGTTGCCGCCTGCCGGACCCGGAGAACATTGACTCGCTGGCTCACGTGCTGTCGCGTTTTGGCTATCAACCCTACCTGTGCGGGAAGAACCACTACGACAAGCGCTATCGCTACGGCTTCATCGACCTGGAGCCCAACTTCAACAGGAGCAACAAGACCGGCCGCGGCAATCGGCGCGAGGCGGATGACCTGACGGAAGAGGGCGGCCTGTCCAAGCGATTCAACGAAAACAACCTGGCCGTGCGCGACAACTCCACCGTGATGAAGCACGATCAGTTAGTGACCGACACGGCCGTGCGTTTTCTTCAGCAGCGCAGCGCGGACGACGGGCCGTTCTATCTGCACGTGGGATTGCTCGCGCCGCACTTCCCGCTGGTGGCGCCGCAGCCGTATTGGGAGCCATATCGCGATCAGGTGCCGATGCCGCAGATCCCCGAAGGTTTTCTGGATCGTCTGCCGCTGAACTACAAGCACCTGCGCTGCGGGTTCAACATGACCAACGTGCCGGATGACAAGGTCAAGCTGGGGCGAGAGCTGTACTACGGGCTGACGCAGTGGGTCGATAACCAGATCGACACGATCCTGGCCGCCCTGGCCCGGACGGATTTCGCCGAGAACACCGTCATCATCTACACCGCCGATCACGGCGAAAACGCCGGCGAGCACGGCTTGTGGTGGAAGAACAGCATGTACGAACAGTCGGCCGGCATTCCGCTGATCATGCACTGGCCGCAGCGCTGGGCCGGTGGACAGCGGCGCAGCGGCGTCTGCTCCATGCTGGACGTGGTGCGCACCATCGTCGATCTGGCCGAAGGCGAAACGCCCGACGACTGGAACGGCTCAACGCTCGTGCCGCTGCTGGACGATCCGCACAGCCAGTGGCCGGATTTCGCCGTCAGCCAGTACTACGCCCACAACATCGCTTCAGGTTATGCCATGCTGGTACAGGGCAACTGGAAATATGTCTATCACAGTCCGCCCAACGATCATTACAAACCGGAGATGGAGTTGTACGACCTGGCTGCCGACCCCATGGAGTTCGACAATCTGTCCGCCCAGCCGCAACACGCTCAGCGCATCGCGCAGATGCAGGAATTTCTGATCAAGCAGATCGGCGAGCATCCGGACGAAACCGAAGCCCGCTGCCGCGCCCAGATCGCCACCGGCTACGAGTCGTGAACTTCGGGTTGTCACTGCCGGCGGTTGCGGCTTATGACGGCAGTCACTGCTGACGTTTCCCAGAGGGGGCGTAACTGGTGACACCGCATCTATATTTCGGCGTGTTTCTGCACGCGCATTTATCCATGAGGATGACGATGAATCACCGACAACATGCTCGTCTTTTTCTCTGCGCATTCATTTTGACGGTAATGGCCGGCTGCAGCAGTCTTTCGTCGCAGACTGCGGAGCCGGACAATTGGGGTGATCGCAAGCCGATTGCCTATGAGACGCTGCAAGACAACTTCGAGCAACCGGACATGATCTATGGCCCGTTCATGTACTGGTTCTGGGAAGCGCCGCTGGACAAGGACTTGATTGCAACCATGGCCCAGGACATGACCGAACAGGGCATCAATCCCGGTTTCGCCCATGCCCGGCGCGGCCTGCCCGCGGAGCAATGGCTTTCGCCGCAGTGGTTCGACTGCTTCGACGCGGCCTTGAAGAAGGCGGAGGCAGCCTGGTGCTACATGAGCTATTGCGATGAATACGACTGGCCCAGCGGTCGGGCCAATGGACTGATTCGCAGCAAGTACCCGGAGTTGGCCAACTGCTCGCTGAAATATGAAATTCTGGAATGTGCGCCGGGCCGGACGCTGGCGATTCCTTCGTGCGATTTTGCCGTGGCGGCCCGCATGCTGGACAAGCAGGAGAAGATCCGCGTCATTTCCTCGCAGAGCCTGCAACTGATTGATCTGACAAACGCATCAGCCGAGTGGACGGCTCCGGACGACGGCCGCTGGTGCGTGTATGCGTTCACCCGGTATTCGCCGGACTGGGGCGTCGGTGGAACCACCAAAGTCAATTACCTCGATCGCCGCCTGGTTCCCGCTTTTCTGGAGATCACCCAGCAGCCGTACTTCGACCACTTCGGCGACCGCATGGGGCGCAGCGTCCCCGGCGTGTTCGTGGACAACGAAGGTGACTACGGCAAAAACCTGGCCTGGTCCGATGACTTCGCTGCCGAGTACCAGAAAAAGAAAAACCGCGACATTCGCCTCTGGCTGCCTCTGCTGATCGACGAGGACGAAGAGGGCCTCTGGCCCAAGGCTCGCTGGGACTGGTTCGACGTGGTGTCCGATCTTTACAACGAAAACTACACGCACCAGGTCAGCGAATGGCTCAAGGCGAGGGGGATGTACTACATCTCCAACCTGTGGGAAGAGGATCTGCCCCGCGTCGCCATGTGCGTCGGTAGTCTGATCCGTGCCCAGCGCGGCGTCACCATGCCCGGCAACGACGCCCTGGTCAACATCGCCCTGGACGTGCACGATTTCAAGGAAACGCAGTCGGTGACCGAGTTTGAATCCCGCCGCTTCCAGAGCGAGATCATGGGCGTGGCCGGCTGGCAGTTGTCACCGGTGCTGATGAAGCAGTGCGCCAATGCCGCCGTCGCCTGGGGTGTCAGCCACATCATTCCTCACGGCATCAGCCTCAATCGTCAGTGGAACACCACGCGCTATCCGCCTGACCTTTACAAGAGCAATCCCTACTGGCCCTACTTGCGGGCGTGGACGGATTTCTGCCGCCGCGCTTCCTACATCAACTCCCAGGGTCACACCGTGCCCGACGTGTTGCTGCTGAGTCCGCTGGACAGCGCCTGGTCGCTGCTGGGCGACAGCGCCTTCAGCCCGAATACCACCAAGCGCAAGGATTACATCAAGTGCGTCCACGGCCCGCAGATCCAGGCCATCGATGACAGCTACTCATCCGCCATGCGGCAACTGGCTGCCCAGCGCATCGAGTATCTGATCGCTGACGACGTTTACCTGCGCCGCATGCAGATCGAAGACGCCCAACTGGTCGAGGGTCCGTTCTATTTCAAAACGGTGATCATGCCCCGCATGACGATCCTGTCCTACGACATTGCGGACAAACTGATCGCCAGCGCCAAGGCCGGCGTGCGGTTTTATGTCCTGGGCGATCTGCCGTGCGACTCGATCGACACGGGCAAGGACGATCCCGCCATGATCGAGATGATGAACGTCCTGCGGGCACTGCCCACGGTCACCGTCACCGATCAGAGCATCGACGAACTGGTGGCACAGGGTGCGGCCGGCCTCCATTCCCAGATTACGTTCAACCGCGGCGCATTTGCCATGCTCCAGCTTCACCGCCGGGTGCAAGGCCGCGACTTCTTCTGGCTCGTCAACAACACCGGCCAGCCCCAGCAATGCGACATCAGCGTGGCCGGCGCACACGGCCAGGCTGCCATCTGGGATTGCGAAACCGGATTACGCCACACCATCAACTCGCACGACCAAAACCAGGCAAGCCGGCTCAACCTGACCTTCGCCCCCTACGAAGCCTACTGGCTGGTGTTTGATCCCGAGCTGCCGGCCTCGACGGACACTCCCGCGCCGCCGGTGCCGGCTGAGCAGATTCGCCTCAACGGTCCGTGGACCGCGCGCATCAACACACGCATACAACCGCCTCCGCCGGTGCAGCCGGCCCCGCAAAGTCACATCCCGCAGGAACTGTTGAACAATAAGGGGATGCCGGTCGCCCTTGAGGATTGGAGTGCCTGGGGCCTGACCGATTTCAGCGGCTACGTGGACTACACCATCAACTTCAACCTCAAGCAGGTCAACCGCGAGGCGGTGTTGAGTCTGGGCGATGTGCTGCATGTGGTGGAAGTGCAGGTCAACGGGTTCGACTGTGGCTATCGCTGTTGGCCGCCCTATGAGTTCAAGGTCGGCCCGGCTCTGAAGGTCGGCAGCAACATGGTGAGAGTGCGCGTGGGCAACCTGCTGTCCAACGCGATGATGCAATACGGTGAGAATGCGGTCACCGGTTGGTGGCGTCCGCTGGATCAGCGCAATCTCCAGAGCGGCCTGATGGGGCCGGTGATCCTGCGGCAATGAGGCTACGGGATTTGCGAACCTGGTGATTCACAAGGTGGCGCTCCTGACAATTGATTGCGTTCACGATTGACCCCCTCCCCGAATCTTGAGCCAGACTTTGTGAGAGAATCCGCCCGGCCGT
>CAYYGM010000043.1:0-30648 GCA_964471555.1 uncultured Phycisphaeraceae bacterium | reverse complement strand
CCCTCAACCCGATTCTCTCAAATTGACTGGTACGAAGATCGGGAAGGGGTCAGGGCAAGCGCGGTACGGCCGCAACCATCACCTGCCCGCCGATTGGCAAATCGGCGAAGTAGCCCGAGGCAGTTTGTATAGAAAACAAAAAACGCACGTGCCCGAGTTTTGGCGGCTGGGGCAGGCGCGTTGAAGGACGAGCAATGAGCAGCATACAAGAAATCACAGGAAAAATCCACCATTTTGAAGATGGCGAGTTTCAGCACATCGCCACAATACCGCTCCCCCCCGGTCGTCGGGTTATCGCCGACAGTGGCGAGGATTGGGACATCGTGGCCCTGTTGCATTATCGAAAACACAGCCGTGAACTCGGAATCGTGGACGATTATCTGCCACTCGTTTTAACCGACACCGGAATAGATGTTTTGCAGCACCACGAAATCGCCGGGTACATCGGCGCTCAGAAGGGCCGGCGATGAGTGAGCCAGACCACACCAAAGTGGTCCGTCAATATGTGCTTACCGCACTGGCGAAGGGCACCCCGCAAGGCTTACAGGCTGCGGCTGATTTTGTCGGCGTCGCCGTACCTGACTACGGCAATGCACGCAGTGCGCGGGAGGCACTCCACGACTACCTACGGCGGTCTGATCCTGAACAGTCATTTCGGGAGTTGAACATGAGACAAGGCGGAACCATTGACGATCACGGCACCAGTTATCTATGGCGACGACGATTGGTGTGCGGAGCGATAAACGTCGTGTTCAGTCGGCCCGGCAGGGGAAAGTCCACGTTGGCTGCAAACCTGGCCGGCCACGTCACACAAGGGGCAGCGTGGCCCGATGGCTCACCATGCGATTTAGGCGACGTGGTGTACGTTAGAGGTGAAGGAACGGACGCAGCAATCCGGGATCGAATGAGTCAAGCGGGTGCTAACCCATCACGCTACTACGTGGTCGGGCGGGCCAGTGACCAGCACGGTGAAGCTTCGATGGTTGACCTGGCGGTTGATACGCACCTGCTGGCCCGCGAGTTGAACCGCCTGCCCGATGTTCGCCTGGTCATCATTGACACGCTGGACAGCCTGTACCCGTCCATGCGAGCAATCGACAACGCGAATATCCGCAAGTGCCTTTGGCCACTGCAAGAACTGGCAGAACAGCGAGGGCTGTGTGTGGTGGTCTTTGCCCACACGAACAAGGGCGGCTACGCGGACCCGCTGGATAGGTTAAGCGGTGGGCGAGCAATTGGCGGGGCTGCCCGTTGCATCTGGTATCTGGGCAAGCTCGATCCACAGGCAGATGAATGTTTCTTTGCAATGGTCAAGGCAAACGATTTTCGGCCGGCTCCAACACTCGCCTACCAGATCGTCGGCGTGAATCCGAATCAGCCTGGAGCGATCCGCTGGGGTAATGAACGTGAGGATGTGACGGCGTGGGAGCTTGATCGTCCGCCGCAGGCCGGGCAGTCGGGTGGCAAGGCAGAGGAAGCTACAGCATGGTTGCGCGAACTGCTGGCCGGCGGTCCTGTTGAAACATCAGAGGTTGCACGCCAGGCAGAGCAGGTTGGTTATGGCAGACGGGTAATGAGCAAGGCCAAGGGCGAGCTTGGGGCAGAGTCGAGGGCTGCCAAGGGTACAAGGCCAACGCGCTGGTATCTGTGCCTGCCTGGCCAGCAACCACCTGATTTGACAGAAGACGCGGAGTTAAAGGTTACACATTCCCTATAACACCCTTATGTGGTGATATCTATTTTTAGCTCAGAAATAGATATCACCACGTCCCAGGGTAAGGAAAGGCGCGAATGAGCATGTGCAAGACTACCCAGCACGAGCCCCAATACATCTTCACCTACGCGGCCATTTGCCCACGCTGTAAATCACCTGATTTACAGACGATCCGCAGTGTTGCCCAAGACGATGGCAAGCGGCGGCTGAAGTGGCAGAGGTGTCGCGCTTGCGGATGCAGAATAAAAAATCTTTTGAGTTATCTTCCAGAAATTGGAAATGGCTGATTCTTGTCTGATATGGTCATGACCATCGTAACTTCAAGTAAGGAATTCCCACATGAAACGTCACATTGGTCCTACGGTTGTCGCCGGTGATGCGAAGTTCTGGAGCGTTGGCCGGCTCATGATTCGCCTCGGGTTGACCTACAACCAACTCACCGAGTTGATCGCCTGCGAGGGCATCGAGTCGCCGTTGTCGGTCAACGGTGCACCGATGTACGGCGAGACTGACGTGAAGCGACTGGAAGCGATCGTGGAACCGGCGACCGCATAGGGGGGAGTCGATTTTGTTTTGACCGTGGAAACGGGGCGACCGGACGCTATCTGCCTTATTTTTTTCGCGCAATTTTGGCAAAAATATATCAGGCGTTTGCCCAAATATTAAGCAATGGCACGAATCTCATCCATCGCAAGCAAGCTCACACTGAACACGGCCGAGTTTCATTCTCGGTTGGAGGGGGCGAAGCGGTCTGCCCAGTCGTGGGGAAAAAGCATAGGCAAGGCGGCCAAGATCGGTGGCGGGATCATCGCTGCGACTGGGGCAGCCGTTGCCGCCAGTTCTGTCCTGATGGTCAAGGGCCAGCTTTCCAGCATCGACGCGATCAGCAAGCAGGCCGACGTTCTCGGCCTGACCACTGAGCAGCTTGTCGGTTATCAGCACGCGGCTGCTCACGCCGGCGTTACCAACGAAGCGCTGGGTACTGCCTTCAGCAAGATGCTGAAGAACGTCGGTGATGCACGGGATGGATTGACGGGTGCCGTCAGCAAGTTTGATGCACTGGGCCTGAGCGTCGATGACCTGAGCCGCATGTCACCTGACCAGCAGTTCAAAGCCATCGCCGATGCGATGGGTGGGCTGACCAATCAGGCGGACAAGGCGAAGGTCGCGCAGGATCTGTTCGGGCGATCTGGCCTGGACCTGCTGAGGGTTTTGGCGCTGGGCACCGACGGCATTGACGCTGCAAAGAAAGCCGCCGAACAGATGGGCCTGACGTTCAACAGGGTTGACGGGGCCAAGGTGGAAACGTTGAACGATGACCTGCACGACCTTGGCCAGTTGGTCACGGGCGTATCGCGTCGTCTCACCATAGAGCTTGCCCCTTACATCGATGCCGCGTCCAAAAAGCTGTTGTCACTCGGCATCACCGGCCAGGGTGCGGGCAGCAAGGTAGTTGATTCAGTTGAGTGGGTCACCAAGGCGATTGCAAAAGTCGCCGACGTAACCGAGTTTGCCAAAGCCGCGTTCTACGGTGCCCAGTCGGCTGTGTCTTTCGGCAGCGCGTTGATGGTCAGGTCGATCGACTTAGTGGGCAAGTCTATCGAGTCCATTGTTAACCTGATCCCCGGCGTTAATGTTCACTTCACTGAAATGACGGAAATGTTGTCGGACGAGTTGTTCCGCGCCGCTGACGAAGCGGCCAACAAGGCGGACAAGGCGTTCAGTGCTGCGATGTCAGGCGAGTCCAGCGCGAAGGTCGGTGAGTTCTTCGCCAACATCCGCAACGAGGCCCAGAAGTCCGCCGAGGCCATCGCTGCCACAGCCAACTCCACCGCCGATGCCACCGATGCGATGCTTGACCAGATCGACCAGCAGACGGCGAACGTTGACAAGCTCACAAGCTCGCTGGCAGACATCCAGAAGCAACTGGACAACTTCGGCAAGTCAGAGATTGACGTCAAGGTAATTGGCCTGGCGGAGCTTGGAGCGACTAACGAGCAGCTTGATCAGGCGCGGGCCAACCTGGAGCGGCTGGACGCTCTGAAGGCCCAGCAGGAACGCTCCAAATCGATCGCCGACACGATCGCCGAGTTGGAATCGTCCGTGCGCACGTTCGGCCTGAGCGATGCGGATAAGACGCTGCTTAACCTGGATTCGCTTGGGGCGTCTGACGAGCAACTGTCACAGGCTAAGTCGCTGCTGGCCAAGCTGGACGAACTGAACGCCGGGCAAGGGAAAGGCCTGGCGGCGGCGGCCGACCGTGGTGGCCCGTCGCTGATCGAGGCCGGCTCGGCTCGGGCTGAGCAGGCAGCGTACCGGGCGTCGCGGGGGATGGAACAACAGGACGGGGAGGCGAAGAAACAAACCGGCCTGCTGGGCCGGATTGCCAGCAACACCGAAGAAATGCGACGTACTCAGCGTTCATCCGTAGCAGACGAAGATACATGGTCACTTTAATCTTTTAGGAAAGCAACGATGTCAAAGGCACTTATTGACAGCATGAAAAACTGGTCGATTCCTCAGGTCCGGAACCATATGCGCGACTTGCGCGCCGAGTTCGGCAAGCTCAACGGTGTCGAGCGCGACAAGCGGACCGACGAGCAGGTCAACCGCATGAAGGCGATCGGCAACGAATTGACCGGATTGCGCGATCGTCTTGACGAGTTGCAGGCGGACAGCGACCGCATTGACCGCGAGTTTGACGAGGCAACCGGCGGCGACACTGACGACGTGGATAACCCCGGTGCCCGGCCTGTCACAAGCGGGTTTCAGGATGCAAGCGGCCGGCCCATCCGCTTGTTGGAGCCCAAAGACCGGCTGGCCAGCGTGCATCGAAATCGGCAGGCATCCGATGGGCGAGAGCGCGTTCGCGTCGGAAACATGCTCAAGGGAGCATTAACTGGCGATTGGAATGGTGCCGATGCTGAACGCCAGATGTGGAATGCGCTGGCCACGACGTCTGGCAGCAGCGTGATGATTCCAGAAACCATCAGCGCCGAAATCTTTGACTTGGCACGGGCAGCGAGTTCGGTGGTAGCTGCAGGCGCTCGTACGCTGGAAATGACATCACCTTACATGCGTGTTGTTCGTGTGGTGGGCGATCCTACTATCGCGCAGGTCGATGAGAACACCAGTTTTCCTGAAAGCGATCCGAGCGTCGATGGCATTGACTTCGTTGCTGTCAAGCATGGTGTAATTGTTCGTTGCTCCCGCGAACTGCTGCAGGACGCGGTCAATGTGGAAGTTTTGCTGGAAAACGTGCTGGGCAGCGCTATGGGCAGCTACATCGACTCGCTCGCCCTGGCGGCTCTGTTAGCCGACGCCAACATCAACGGCATTGACCTGGCCAGCGCCACGCCGACCTACGACACGCTCATCGACGCCGTGGCAGCGGTCGAGGAAGCCAACGGCAAAACTGGCGCGATCTTGTGGTCGCCAGCGGTCAAGTCGTACATTGCCAAGCTCAAGAACACCGTGGGCGACTATCTCGCGGAGCCTCCGAGCTTGAGTGACGTGCGGAAGCTGTCAACCAAGAAGATGGCCGATGACGCGATCCTGGCCGGCGACTTCGCCCAGTTGCTGCTGGGCGTGTGGAAAGGCGTTGTGCTTGACACGAGCGACGCTGCAGGAGCATCATTCGAGAACGATCAGGTTTTGTTCCGCGTGAAGTGGCGAGGTCACATTGCCGCCGTGCGTCCGACGCACTTCACGGCCGTTTCCAACGTCGCACTTTCCTGACCTCTTTTCAGATGTCGCCTGCCTTGTAGCCGGCACATTCAACCCCGCCCCGCTCGCTGCTGTCATCGGCGAGCGGGGTTTTTGTTTGCGCGGGTCAAGTGGAGCGAATGCTCTTGAGCCATTGTTGGATGTCGTCAGGATGCCACCGCTTGTCGCGGTATCCGTCGATCGCCGGTTGGGGGAACCCGTGCATGTTGGTTTGCGACCACACGATAATAGTTCGAGGGCACATGCCAACAATGCGGGCACAGTCTTTGGATGACAGTAAAACGATGTCGCGGGGTATCAGCTTGGGGTGTTCGTTGCTACGCATTGATTTTTTTTGCGAGTGTCAGCCACTTTTTAGCCACTGTTAAAGGCTATTTTCGGCATCTTTTGGGTTGGATTGAAAGTGTCATTATACACTGTAAAACAAGGTGTTTTCGCCGTTTATTGGTGTGACGTGGCTACCATTTCCAGTGCCGCACCTTCGGCCACTCGGTCACCTCTCCCGGGACGCACAGAGTATCCTAATCCACGTGACTTGTGAATCGGACTGCCAGGGACTGTTGGTTGTGGATAAGCCGGTGGGTTGCAGCTCCATGGATGTGGTTCGCCACGTCCGTCGGGCGGCGCGGCTGGCTTGGGGGCGGAAGGTGCGTACGGGGCATGCCGGGTCGCTGGATCCGTTGGCCAGCGGGGTGCTGCTGTGCTGCCTGGGGCGGGCGACCAAGTGCATCGAGCAACTGATGGGGATGACCAAGGTTTACGTGGCGGAGGTGGATCTGTCCGCTTTCACCGCCACCGACGACCGGGAAGGCGAGCGGCAGGAGGTGGCTATCGCGCAGCCGCCCGATGAGCCGCGGGTGCGGCAGGTGCTGGAGCAATTCCTGGGTGACATCCAGCAGCGGCCGCCGGCGTTCAGCGCGGTGCACGTCAACGGCAAGCGGGCTTACAAGCTGGCACGCAAGGGCGAAGTGGTGGAGCCTGCGGCGCGGACGGTGCGGGTGGATGCCATCGAGTTGATTGCGTATCGGTTCCCGTTGCTGGAGCTGCGCATCACCTGCGGCAAGGGCACGTACATCCGCTCGCTGGCCCGCGACATGGGCAAAGCATTGGGGACGGGGGGACATCTGGCGTCGCTAAGGCGTACCGCGATCGGGCCGTACACGCTGGAGCAGGCGCTGCCGCTGGATCATTTTCAGCAGCCGCTGCAGGCGTCGGACCTGATCGAGCTGACTTAGTCCTGCTAAGCTGTCGCGTCTGTGGAGCAGTGGCTTGTCATCGCGGGCATCGTGGGGGCGGTCTTCAGCGTCATCCTGATCGGGGCTGTGATCCGCCGGGTGAATTGGCTGACGGCCGAAGCCGACCAGGCGCTGATTCACCTGGTGATCCGGGTGCTGATGCCGGCCCTGATTCTGGACGTGATGGTGGGCAATCCGCGTTTGCAGGATGCTGCCAACGTGACGCTGCCGCCGCTGGCGGGGTTGACGGAGCTGGCGGTGGGGCTGATCGTGGCGCTACTTTTCGCCAGGCTGCTTGGGCCGATGATGGGGATGCGTGATGGCCGCCAGCAGCGGACGTTTGCGGCGTGCGTGGCGTGCTTCAACTATGGCTACATTCCGTTGCCGCTGGTGGAGAAGCTGTTCGATCACGATCGCGGCACGCTGGGTGTGCTGTTCGTGCACAACCTGGGGGTGGAGATCGGGATCTGGACCATCGTGCTGATGACGATCCAGGGCGGCATGCAGCGCGGCTGGTACAAGCGACTGATCAACGCACCGCTGATCACCATCCTGGCGGCACTGATTCTCAACAGCCTGCACGTGCAGCGCGAGTTGGTGCCCGGTTTCATCATGCAGGCGTTGCACATGCTGAGCGTGTGTGCGGTGCCGACGGCGTTGATCCTGGTGGGTGCGACGGTGGCGGATCATCTGGCCGAGGCGAAGCTGCATGCGGGGTTGAAGGTGATCGGTGGGGCGTGTGTGCTGCGACTGGGCGCGATTCCGGTGCTGTTCCTGCTGGCGGCGATGATGTTGCCGGCCTCGGTGGAGCTCAAGCGGGTCATGGTGGTGCAGGCAGCCATGCCCTCGGCGGTGTTTCCCATTGTGCTGGCCAAGCATTACGGCGGCGACACGTCCACAGCCGTGCGGGTGGCGATGGGGACCACGCTGGTGAGCCTGCTGACCATGCCGCTGTGGCTGTCGGGCGGTCTGGAATGGCTGGGTTTGTATTGAGAATTGACGTGCTCGATCAATCGGGCAATTCATACAATTGCGACGACTGAACACCCGCAGCTATGGGGAAACACCACATGACACGGATCACGATCGCTCTTGCTTTCCTGCTGGCGTCGCTGGCCGGCACAGTTCAGGCACAGTCCAATTCAAAGACGGAGAGGCCGGCCAGGCCGCAGCCGGACCGGATCATCGTGTACAAGACCGTCGGCGACATTGAATTGACGCTGCACCTGTTCGCCCCGCCCGACTACAAGCCCGAGAGCGACCATCGCCCAGCCATCGTCTTCTTCTTCGGCGGCGGTTGGGTCAAAGGTTCACCTTCACAGTTCTACGGCCAGTGCGCTCACCTGGCCGCGCGCGGCATGGTGGCCATGTCAGCCGATTACCGCACAAAAAACGCATACCAGACCACGCCGCAGGAGTGCGTCAAGGACGGCAAGTCCGCCGTGCGTTGGATTCGCAGCCACGCCGATGAGTTGGGCATCGACCCCGACATGCTGGCTGCCGGCGGAGGCTCGGCGGGCGGTCAGGTCGCCGCGGCCACCGGCACCGTGGCAGGTTTCAACGAAGAGGGTGAAGATACGTCCGTCAGTTGCATCCCCAACGCCCTGGTGCTGTTCAACCCCGTGATCGACAACGGACCCGAGGGCTATGGCTACGATCGCGTCGCGGACTACTGGCAGGCATTTTCTCCACTGAACAACGTCAACGAACACACGCCACCCACCATCATCATGCTGGGCACGGAGGATCCGCTGATTCCGGTGGCGACCGTTGAGAAATTCAAGCAATTGCTGGCCGAGTTCGGCACCCGCTGCGATCTATGTCTGTATGAAGGCCGGAAGCACGGGTTCTTCAACTCCGGCGAAAGCTACGAGCAGACACTGCAGGCGGCGGACCGCTTTCTCACCTCGCTGGGCTTCCTGCCGCCTCTGCCGGATTCGGAGGAATCATCCACAGCGGTCGATCAGAGTGATAACGCAAGCAGCGCCGGGGAATAGCACGTACTTCGTTTGGCCTCCAGTCAACTCGGCCAGGCGCAGCGATTCTCTCTCGGGCAAAGGCCCATCACCACGCCCGGTCCAGTTTGATGCTGAATTCGATTTAAGCGGCACGTCGACGGTACAC
Organism: uncultured Phycisphaeraceae bacterium; assembly: GCA_964471555.1. Lineage (GTDB taxonomy): Bacteria > Planctomycetota > Phycisphaerae > Phycisphaerales > Phycisphaeraceae > JADLFV01. The sequence continues at coordinate 21,849 of CAYYGM010000043.1, read as the reverse complement.
GAGGGCCAAGGCTCCGGACGCCAGCAGCGCGAGCGAGGCCGGCTCGGGTACGTTGGACTCATCCACCACCACGAACACGGCCGTGATGCCTACACGATCATCCGGCGTCAACGTGAAGTCGAACTTGATGCCGATGTTGCCGGCCACACTGGGACCAGCCTGGCTGGGAATCGGCGAGCCGAACGTGGCGCCGGCGGTGTTGGACAGGAAGCTGCCGGAGGACAGGGGCAGCACGGAAAGCGTCTGGTAGCTGACGCCGTCAATTTGTGCGTCATACAGCAGCCCCGCGCCGCTGACGCCGACGGTCGCGCCGTCGCCATTGGTGTCGGTGACCGTGACGCCCACGGAACCGCCGGTGAGAGTCGAGCCGGGGATGGCGCTGACCGGCAAGCTGAAGGTAAACGAATAGGATTGCGTGACCGCGCTGACGTTATGCACGGAGAAGTCAGCGGAAATGACCGGATCAACGTTGCCTTGCAGATGGATGTCTTCCATCATCCAGTTTGAACCGCCCCATTGGCCCGGGCGTGTCCAATCGAAGTTGCCCTGGTCATCAATAGACAGGTCCCAGACCGCCTGAGCGGGAGCTTCGCCCGCCGCGCCGCCGGTGACGCTGACGGAAATGGGCGACGAGCTGATGACACTGGCCGAAGCGGAAACAGTCAGCAGGGCCATCGCGGCCATCATGATGGCACATGCAAAAATCTTGTACGTTTTCATGGTCTCTTTCACCTCACTACAGGATGTTCCAGTCCACTGGGCCGACTCTCCGCGGTCCAGCCCCAATCAAGAATCGTTGTAATTGTACGCAAAAGTCTTCGGAAATGCACGCATTATTATTGATGTGGATAACGAGCCGATTCGTGTTGTCAGCGAGGCAGATCCGGCTTGCGCCCGAACACATAACCACTGACCCGGACTTCACTTCCGGCACGCCGCCTGTCAGACGCGCAACAACCCGCCGCGACAATGTCCTCCTGTGATTGATTAGATTTGCAAGAATGATGGTTCTGATTTGTCCGGATTTGCGGTTTGTTGGCCGGCATCATGGAAGTCCAGAGCGAACCGCCGGTGCGACGCCTCCGTGCAGCAAGGTCAAGATGGGCGCCCCGATTTGTTTTGACAAAAACCGCGCCGCACACCACAATTTTCAGTCCGAATCCCTTCTCGAGGAAAAAGAGTGGCATGACACGGTGCTTTCTGTTGTTGCTCATGCTCACTCTATGCCCGGCAGGCACAGGTGCCTTGGCCGTCGTGGTGCATGACGGCAGTTCCTCGATCAATAATCCGCTCGCCAATACTCAGGTTCCCAGCACGAATCCCGTTGGATGGGCCAACGTCGGATGGGGCAGCTTCAATGCGGCCCTGGGCTCGCCGGGCACGGCGGTTTACATCGGCAACGGCTACGTGCTGACCGCCAACCACACCAACAGCGGGTACATCATCCTGGGTACTGACAATCCCAGCGGCGGCGCCACCTACAGCTCACTGCCCAACACGTCGCGCAAACTGATCAATCCCAATGGCACCGCCAGCGAATTGCGCATGTACCAGATCGATGATCCCGGCTTATCCCGGCTGTACATCTACGACAAGCCCCTGACCGGCGATGAGCAAGCCATGATCATCGGCACGGGCCTGGCCCGCGGCAGTGGTTACCAGGGTTACGACATCACGGGAGGGGCCGGCATCGATGCATATGGTTACGCGTGGTCCGCCACACGCGATAAGACCTGGGCCAACAACACCATCTACCAGGTCAACCTCGACTACGGCGGGCTCAACCCTGCCTACACCCTCAACGGTTTGGCTCCGTTTGTGGCCTTCAAGACCCGTTTTGACCAGATCGGTGACGGCCAGGCGGCCGGCATGGACTCCGGCGCTGCGTTGTTCGTGTATGACAATGCCCATGCACGCTGGGAACTGGCGGGCATCGCGGTGACCGTCAGCAAATTGCCGGATCAACCGAGCAATCTTTCGCTTGTCGGGCAGCGCACCTGCTACATCGACCTGACACAGTACGCCTCCCAGATTCTTCCACAGACCCTGCAAGCTGGCGACGCCAACGGCGATGGCAAAGTCAACCTCGTTGACCTTCAGATTGTCAGCGACAACTGGGGGGCCAGCTCCGCCCTGTGGGCTACGGGCGATTTCAACCACGATGGGCGCGTTGGGATTGCTGACTTGCAGGTCGTCTGCGACAACTGGGGTTACGGGGGATCGCTTGACCTCTCATTCGACCAGGCCCAACAGCAATCTGAATCTGACAGCATTCCCGAGCCGGGATCATTTGCGCTTTGGGCCATGGGTTATCTGGCCTGGATTGGAAATCGCCGGCCCCGCTGCCGCCCGGTATTCTCGAGATACAGTTTGTGAACGGGTGAGCAATTCAAACGCTCGTGAGAAGGCCGCCGGCTTGAACAGCAGGATCTGAAGTGCCCGTGACAGGACTCGAACCTGTACCCCATTGCTGGGACCGCCACCTGAAGACGGCGCGTCTGCCAATTCCGCCACACGGGCTGGGTTACCGCACAACTGCGGGGCGGTGAGTATAGCGGGCGCGGTGGGAAGTGAGCAAGTTGCCAGGCGGAGGTGGGGGAGGAGGCAGATAAGCAGACAAGGGGACATGGAGACAAGGGGATTGCGCGCGGGACGCTCAGGGCAACGATTTCCTTGTCCCCGTGTCTCTTTGTCTGCCTGAATGCCTTACCGCTTTACCCCACACGGGAGCCGGGGGGCACGGGCTTGTCGGGGGCCAGCAGAACCACGTCGCTGACCTGTTCGCCGTCCATGACGCTGGCGGCCAGCAGCATGCCGTTGGACACTTCACCGCGAATGGTGCGTGGCACGAGATTGGCCACCACCACGATCTGGCGGCCGACCAGGGCCTGCGGGTCGGCGTAATGGGTGCGGATGCCGGCACAGATCTGGCGTTTCTCCCCGCCCAGGTCGATCTGCAGCTTCAGCAGCCGGTCCGCCTTGGGGTGGGCCTCAGCTTCCAGCACGGTGGCTACGCGCAGCTCCAGGCGGGCGAAATCGTCGAAGGTGGTCTGGGGTTTTTCTTCCATCAGTGATGACTCCTGCAAGGCCGATTCAGCATAGCGAAAAAGGCAAATCTTCGCGGCGGGGGTAAAATCAGATTCCTTGAACCGGCAGGAAATGACAACGCGACCGCGTCGGCGTTGGTCACGGTGGGTGGTGCGGGTTTTGCTCGTGCTGCTGCTGTCGGCGGCGGCTTTGGCGTGGTGGTTCACCCGGCCCGAGCATCTGCGGCGGCTGGTGGTGGCGGGCATCCAACAGGCCGGCGACGCCCAGGTTTCCCTGGGTGCAGCCCGCTTCGACTGGTTCGATGGCACGCTCTACCTCAACAACCTGCAGATCGCCGCGCCCGGCGTCCAGTACGGGCAGGTGATCGAAGTGCAGCAGGTGCAGATCGACCTGAGCTGGTGGTCGCTGCTGTTTGGATCGGTGCAGGCTGACGAGTTGACCTTGGTGGGCGCGACGTTGTACCTGACCGAGGACCGCGCCACCGGGCAGTACATGTTCCAGCCGCTGCTCAACCGGGCACCTCAGCAGGACGGCACGATCAAGCACCCGCCGCAGGTCACCGTGCGCAGCGGACAGATCGTGTTTCAGGAGATCGAGGAAAGCGGGCAGTTGACGCACCTGGCCGAGCTGGCGGTGGTGGGGCGATTGTGGCAGGAGCGGGAGTCGGGCAATTACCAGTTCATGTTGCGTCGCAGCGGCGGCGACCAGGAGGAGCCGCCGACGTTGCGGGGGAAGTTGAACCTGGATGATTCGAGCGTGTGGGCGACGCTGGACGGTTTCCGTTTCGAGCAGCCGCAGCGCTACTTCCTGCGTCACGAGTTGCGCGTCTGGTGGGATCGCATGCAGCCGGAGGGCGCCTTTGGCACCATCGAGGTCGGTTACGAACCGCAGGCGGGCTGGCAGGCGAAGCTGGCCCTGCGTGATGCGTCGTTGAACGTGCCGCTGGGCGAATACGCGCCGCGCGTGACGGACATCTCGGGGCAGTTGCGCGTGGTGGGTCATGCCGTGCTGCTCGACAGTCTCACCGGCGAGGTGGAAGGGTTGCGCTACCGGGTCAGCGGCCAGGTGTGGGACGTGCGCGAAAAGGAGTCCGCTCGCTTCGCTCTGTCAGCGGAGACCGACTGGTTCAACGTCGATCCCCGGCCGGACGTCATCGAAAAACTGCCCGGCGGGGTGGGCAGGTTCTACGATCGCTTTCAGCCGACCGGTGAGTTTCGCCTGCAAATGGTGTGCGGGCGCAAGCAGGCAGGCGGGCGGATTGACTACCAGGGTCAGGTCGATCTGCGGCACGTCAGCGGCCGGTACTACAAATTCCCCTATCCCTGCCACGATGTGGAAGGGCGGGTGCGCTTCAACAGCAAGGCGATCGAGATCGATCAACTGCGCGGGCGCGGCGACGGGGGCATGACCTTCGAGATGCTCAACGGCCGGATCAGTCCGCCGGGCGACGGAGCGGACGTGCGCATCAAGCTGCGCTGCCGCAACATGCCGGTGAACGAATCGCTGCTGGCCGCGATGAAGGACAAGCACCGCGCGGTGGTGGCGGAGTTTTTCGATCATGACGCATACGAGAGCGTCAAGCGCGAGGCTGGGCCTTTCAGCGATCAGATTCCCGACGCGATCGGCGTCGTGCGCGAGGCGATCATCGACATCCATCGCCCGCTCGGGGCGCACGTGCGGACGCAGGTGACCAGCCAGATCGACGTGGCCGGCCTGCACGTGCTCTATCACCACTGGCCGTACCCCATGACCGCGGATTCGGGCCTGCTGACGATTCGGCCCAACGACGTGGCGGTGGATGTGCGATTGTCGGGGATCAACGGAGCCGCGGGCCACGTGTCGGGCGTGCTGCAGCGCGACGCACAGGACCGCTTGTCGCCGAAGCTGCGCATCGAAGGGGTGCGGGTGCCGATCGATGACCTGCTGATCGCCTCCCTGCCGCAGCCGCAGAATCAATGGTTGCGCGACCTGCATGCCCAGGGCGTGCTGACCGGCGATGGCGATGTCTGGCGGCAGGATGACGGGCAGGTGAACTTCACACTGGACTCGCAACTGCGCGACGGCCGCGCCGCGCCCTACGGTGGAACTTTCGCCCTCCAGCAATTGACCGGCAAGCTGACCATCGAGCGGCACAAACTCCAGATCGAGCAACTGACCGGCCAGCACGAGACCGGCCCCCTGTCGATCAGCGGTGGTGCGGACTGGTCGCACGAGCCCCTGTCGCTGGATCTGACTTTCGCGGCCGAGGATCTGTCGCTCAATCAGCAGGTGCTGGACCTGCTGCCGCCGCAGCGCACGCAGCGCGCCGCCCTGCAGCAGTTGTTCGAGCGCTACAAGATCAGCGGACAACTGGACGCAGCCCTGCACTACGCCAGCGGCGGGGCGGCCGAGCACGAGACCTATCGCCTGGAGTTGACGCCGCGGCAGTTGGGCATGGAGTTAGCCACGGGCCCGGTGTCGTTCCAGCGGATGGGCGGCCGGGTGATCGTGGAGCCGGGTGTGGTGACGCTGGAGCAGCTCAGCGGCAGCTTCGACAGCGCGGCCCAGTTGACAGCCAACGGGCAAGTCACCCTGGGCGAGCAGGGCGGTTACGACCTGACGCTGCAAGGCGACACCCTGGGCGTGGGCCCGACGTTGGCAGCGCTGTTGCCGCGCCCGGTGCAGCGGAGCATCGATGCGCTGCAACTCGGCGGCACCCTGGTGCTGGAGAGCGCACGCTGGCAGGGCAATGCGGACCGTTGGAACTTTGGCGGCAACCTGAGCCTGATCGACGCCGGGGCCCAAGTGGGCGTGCCGATCACGCAACTGAACGGCCGGCTCGGCATCACCGCGTCACAGTCCAAGGCCGATCCGCTGCCGCGCGTGCAGTTGGACCTGCAAGCCCGCAGTCTGCTGGCATCGCAGCGCCTGGTGCAACCGCTGGACGTGCGCGTGCGCTCGGCGGAGGACGGCCGACAACTGGTGGTCGAGCAGTTCCTCGGCTCGCTCTACGGTGGAACCCTCATGGGCCAGGGCGCCATCGAGCTGGGCGCGGACAGCCGTTTCCGCTTCAACCTCGTGCTGCAGGACGTGGCCCTGGAGCCTTTCCTGCATCCTGCCGACCCGCGGGCCAAAAGCGGCGGCATCTTGTCCGCCAGTTTGACCATCGAGGCCAAAGTGGGCGACCCCGCCTCGCGGGTGGGGCGCGGGGCCCTGGAAATTCACGATGCCAGGCTCTACAACCAGCCGATCCCACTGGCGATGTTGCAGGCGCTGAATCTGGCCCTGCCGATGGAGCGATCGTTCGACCGAGCCTCCGCCCGTTACCTGGTGCAGGGCGACACGGTGCTGTTCGACTCGCTGCGCTTTGAAGCGCCGGGGCTGGTTTTGTCGGGAGCCGGTTCGATGGACTATCCCACACAGCAATTGAACCTGGAGATGGTGACGCGCAATCCGACCATGCCCAACCTGGGCGCGGTGGGCGAGGTGATCAACAAGCTCAAGGACGAAGTGATCACCATCCGCCTCAGCGGCACGTTGAGTCAGCCGCAGGCCAAAGCGGTCAGCTTGAGCGGCATTCTGCGTTCCTGGGATCAACTGTTCCAGGCCAAGGCGGCCGGCATCCTGCGCCGGGTGGTGGAGCCGGGCGGGAAATAGCCACCGAGCCACCGAGCGACCCAGCCACCAAGTTACAGATGCTTTATCAAGCCCCTTGATGGCTCGGTGGCTTGGTGGCTCGGTGGCTATCATGTTCCTTCAGAAAGGTGGTTATCTCAATGACGACGACGATGCGAGCGATGGCGATGCTGGCGGTGTTCGCGGCGCAGGCACTGACCTATCCCGTTCGGGCGGCTGAGCCGAAGATGGAGACCGCCAAGCTGCCGTCGCTGGTTGGTTGGCTGGAACTCAATGGCGAACTGCGCGAAGGTCAGTTGCCCTACGCCTGGCTGAGCGAGCAGGATGCCGGCGCTACCCTGGCCACCGTGCTCAAGCAGTTGCAGGACGTGCGCAGCGGCGAGCGCTATCGCGGGCTGGTGATTTACCTTGACGAACCGCTGCTGAGCCTGACGCAGATCGACGCCCTGGGCCGCTCTATTGCGCAGGTGCGGCAGGCGGGCAAGAAGGTGCTGGTTTTCTCCGAAAGCTACAGCCTGCGCGACTACCTGCTGGCCAGCTTCGCCGACCAGGTGCTGCTGCAGCACAAGGGCGCCGTGATGATGGAAGGCATGTCCATGGAGGAAATGTACCTCACCGGGCTGCTGGCCAAGATCGGCGTGCAGGCTGACCTGGAGCAGATCGGCAAGTACAAGGGCGCCGAGGAACCGCTGACTCGCCGCGAGCCCAGCGAGTTCTGGAGCCAGAACATCGACAGCCTGCTGGACGATATCTACGGCCAGGTTCTGGACGCCATTGCCACCAACCGCGGCGTCGATCGCCCGAAGGTCGAGCAATGGATGCGCGAGTGTCTGACCATGACCGACGAGCAGCTCAAGGAGGCGGGCATCGTCGATGCGTTGGTGGATCGCGACCTGGTCGAAACGACCGAGATGGCCTACGGCGATGATTTCGTATGGGACCAGGAGATGGGCGTGGTCGAGCCGACGCGGGCGGTGGATTCGCCTTTCGCCATTCTGACCATGCTGATGACCAAGCCGCAGCCCACACCGCGGCGCGCGACCTTAGCGATCATTCACGCCAACGGCCCGATCGTCAGCGGTGAGTCCGGCTACGGTGACGGCTTCCTGATGAGCGACATGATCGGCAGCCGCACCCTGGGCGAAGTGCTGGGCCAGATCAATGACGACGACAACTTCCGTGGGGCAGTGATCCAACTCGATTCGCCCGGCGGTTCGGCCATGGCCAGCGAGGTGATCTGGCAGGCCATCCATCAGACCGCACAGAGCAAGCCGATCTACGTGTCAGTCGGTCCCATGGCGGCCAGCGGCGGTTACTACATGGCCGTCGCTGCGGACAAAATCTACGTCCAGCCCGAGTCGATCCTCGGCTCCATCGGCGTCGTCGGCGGCAAGCTGGCCCTGGGCGGGCTCTACACCAAGCTCGACATCACCGTCACCCAGCGTCAGCGCGGCCCCATGGCGGGGCTGTTCAACAGTGCCGATCCCTTCACCCCCGAACAGCGCGAGGCGGTGCGGGGCATGATGCAGTTGACTTACGACCAGTTCGTCCAGCGCGTGCACGAAGGCCGCGGCACACGCCTGCCCGATGTCGATGCCGTGGCGGAAGGGCGATTGTTCAGCGGTAAAGCAGCGGTCGAAAACGGCATGGCGGACAAGGTCGGCACGCTGGCCGAGGCGGTGACGGACCTGGCTGATGAACTGGGACTGAAAGAAGGCGAGTATGACGTGATGCACCTGCCGGCCCCGATGAGCCTGGAGGAATTCTTCAACGACCTGTTCAAAGTGCAAAGCCCGAATGTCAACGCCACAGCCCCTGCGGAACTGGCCCTCGCCCGCCAACTGCTCGGCCCCACCACCTGGACCAGCGCCCAGCGCACACTCAGCGGCCTGATGCTGCTGCGGCAGGAGCCGGTGCTGATGCTCATGCCGCAGACGGTGATTGTGAAGTAGGCGGCCTGGTTGTGGTTCGATTTGGACAGGATGACAGGATGGACAGGATCAACAGGATTTTCATTCAAAGGTCATGCAAAGACGCCTTTTCACCTATCCCGATGACGTCCGCAAAGCCTTCCGTTTTCAACTTGATGTCAGTGGATACACTGTCACCGAATGGCAGCGGCGTGAACAGGCTGGACGTTCACTTGACACAATCCGAATTGGGCGGCAGCACGAAGATTTGGGCATTGATCTTTATGAATGGGTAGATCCATTCGATCCGATTCCTTTCGTTACATTGTTGACTGTTGCTCCCCACGGGACAACTATTAACGCTTTGGCCATGATACGACGCGACGTTGAAGAATTGCTGGTCAAAAGTGGTTCACAGCTTCGTGTGGTTGAGGATTGATCCTGTCGATCCTGTTAATCCTGTTATCCTGTCAAAACCGAACCAAGAAAAACCATGACCGAAGACACCTTGAACATCGCCCTGATCCTTCCCGCCGCCGGCAGCAGCACGCGCTTCGGTAAAGGCAGCAAGATCGAAGCCGACGTCGCGGGCAAGCCGGCCTTCCTGCGCAGCATCGAAGCTTTTGTCGGTCGCAAACAGGTCGGCAAGATCATCCTGGCCGTGGCCCCCGACGCCGTCGAGCCGTTCCGATTCCGCTGGCAGGAGCGCATCGGGTTCCACGGCGTCAAGCTCATCCCCGGCGGCACCAAAGATCGCTGGGAAACGGTCAAGCTGGCTCTCAAGGAAGTGGACGACAGCTTCACGCACGTCGCCATTCACGACGCCGCCCGGCCGCTGATCAGCAAGAAGCTGATCGACCGCGTGTTCGTGGCGGCTGAGCGGTTCGATGCGGTAATTCCCGCCATGCCGTGCAATGCGACACTGAAGTTGGTGCAGGAGGCTAAGGACGCGCCGGTCGATCCCTTGGCCGGCATCCTGGGCGACGCCGCCGGGCCCAGCGCGCAACAGGTGGTGCGCACCGTTGATCGCCGCGACATGGTGGAAGTGCAGACGCCGCAGGTGTTCAAGCGTGAGCTGATTGAACGTGCCTATGCCGCCTACGACTTCACTTGCGGGGGCGTGACCGATGATGCGTCGCTGGTCGAAGCATTGGGTGAACCCGTCTTCGTGGTCGAGGGCGAATGCACGAACCTCAAGATCACGCGCCCCGGCGATCTGGAGATGGCATCGGCTTACGCCTTCCGCCGCGACAAAGCGGGCGCCAAGGCTGATGCGGAGCGCAAATTGTTCAAGAATCACGGTTTCTGAGTGGTTCTGATTGCGCGAAGATCGGCAATTGAATATTTTCGTGTTCTGCGGCTGGTTTTTGTTGACCCGCAACCGTTCGACCTGTTATACGTAAACTTCTCAGTATCGAGCGTTCAGTTCGAACGCCGGGTGTGGGTGAACATACACATTTCACCCGTGTTTTTGTTCAGACAGCCGATGCCCGTTCAGGATCGGGAACCGGGTGCTGTGTGCGTTTGGGTGCGGATTCCCATGTGTTCCGCATGCCGGGTGTGGTGTCGAAACAGGAGGTGGTTCATGAGTCGATCGCGATCCCGCTGTTCCGCCTGGGCGGCGATGGTGCTGGGTATCTGCTGCCTGGCCGGCCCGGCGTTGGCGGTCAATCCCGCGGTGTGGAACTTCGATGTCACCACCAACGGCAATGACGTCTTCTGGGACAGCCCCACCAACGTCGATACGGGCTATCCCCAGTACAACGTGGCCTACGAAATCACCACCTTGACCGCCAACGTCGATGTGCTGGGCAATGTGGACCTGATCGGCCTGGGCGTGATTTCAGCCGACCAGCTCACCGGCAACGGCGACTACACCAGCCTGCCGATCGTGATCTATTCAGATAGTTTTGCCTACGAGGATACCACCGCCGACGTGTCGCTCAACATCGACAGTTCCGGCCAGGGACACGCATCACTTACCAACGTCCATCTGGGAACGATCACCATTCTCTTCCCGCTCCAGATCAATTCCATCCATGCTGCGGGCACCATCACCGCGACGGGCGTGCTTCCCGAGCCCGGCTCCGCGCTGTTGCTGTTGACCGGCTCGGGTTTGATGCTGGTCCGACGTCGCCGCGCAGCCGCTTGACTTTACTGCACGAGTCCCTTGGTCAGCCGCATGAAGGCGGTTTCCAGGTTGACCGTTTCCTCTTCCAGCCGGGTCAGGGCGAAGCCGCGCTTGATCAACTCGGCGGCGATGTGCGAAGCGTCACTGCGGTCGGCGTTGAGCACCACGCGGATGTGGGCGTTTTGAATCTCCATCGAGGCGACCCCCGGTAGCTGCTTGATGATGGCAGCGGCGGCCGGGGTGTTGGCAGCCACACCCACGTGGATTACGCGGTCGCTGCGGGCCCGGTCGATGATGTCGGACATGGTGCCGGTGAATTTGAGTTCGCCCTGTTCGATGATGCCGATCTTGTTGCACAGGTCGGCCAGCTCCAGCAGGATGTGGCTGGAGATGAGGATGGTCTTGCCCATGCGGTGCAGCTCTTTGAGCAGCTCGCGGATTTCGATGCGGGCCCGGGGGTCGAGGCCGCTGGCCGGTTCATCCAGCAGCAGCAGCTTGGGATCGTGCAGCAGCACGCGGGCGATCGACAGGCGCTGCTTCATGCCGCGCGACAGGGCGTTGACGTCGGTCTGGCCCTTGTAGGAAAGCTCGGTCAGGTCCAGCACATCGCGGATCACCTGTTCGCGGCGTTTGCCCTGGATGTCGTAGCTGGCAGCGAAGAATTGCAAATACTCGTGGACGTTCATGTCCTCGTAAGCGCCGAAGTAATCGGGCACGTAGCCGATGACCGAGCGCACGGCGCGGGCGTTGACGGGGCCGACGGACAGCCCGTCGATGCGGGCCTCGCCCCAGGTGGGCTTGAGCAGGGTGGCCAGGATCTTGATGGTGGTGGTCTTGCCTGCGCCGTTGGGCCCGATGAACCCGAAGCAATCGCCCGCCTCGATTTCGAGGTTCAGGTTCTTCAGCGCCATCAGATCGCCGTAGCGCTTGGTCAGGTTGATGGTGTGAACCATGGGCATGAAGAACGCTCCAAGCGGTTGTTGGTTTTTGGTTGTTGGTTTTTGGTGCTGCCAATCAATTTGCCAACCAACAACCACAAACCAACAACCAACAACCCTCCCTATAAATCATACACCCATCGCACGATGGTGAGGCCTTCGGAGGGCACATTGGCGCCGTCGAGGGTCAACGGTGCGGGCAGGGGGCTGTTTTCGAGCTGGCCGATGAGGATCAGACGCCGGCCGGCGATCAGGTCGGTGATGTCGATGTGGCGCAGGAGCGCGCGTTCGTAGTGGGTGCCGCTGAGCGGGCCGGGTGCGAATGTGCCGGGGTTGAGGCGGAAGTCCGGCGGCGGCAGCGTGTCATAGAAGCTCAGGAAGACGAACATGCGGAAGATGTTGTCGTTGATGTCCGCCACCAGGGGAGACTGGCCCGAGGCGAACTGGCGGCCTTTCTGGGCGGCGATCTGTTGGCCCAGGAAGCCCTCATTGTCCCAGGTGCGATTGGGGCCATAGAACGACGGTTTGGAGATCAGCCGCATCATGGGGATGGCGTTGGGCGGTGAGAAGTTCAGCGTCAACTCCTGCCCGGACGGCCAGTCACGGATCAACCCCGCCCAGGGCGGATACAGATCGCCGCCGACCGTGTTGCCGGGGCAGTACACGATCATCACGTTTTTCAGACTGCCCGGCAGGTGATGCACGAGCTTGCCGGTGGGCCAGGCCTCGGCCGCGTCCATGTGCACCGAACCCTGCGGCAGCGACCAGGCGACATCCAGGCCGGGCACCGGTTTGTCCAGGCGACCCAGGTAGTCGATGGTGAATCGCTTGGCGGTGGAGCGCACGGGGATGTCTTCGCTGCGCGGGTTGGCGGCATCGACCTGGTAGCGCTGCGGATCGAGGAATCCGCCTCCGCCGCCGGCCGCCGCGATGCTGGCCGCGCGGGGATCAATGCCGGGCGATGCCAGCACCGCACCCGGAAATTGTTCGTTGGGATCGAGCGCCACGGTGGCGCGACCAAAGTGCGGCACCAGCAGCGTCAACCAACTGCGGGTGTGCACCGTGGAGTTGTTGGCGTCGATGTCCAGCACCGACAGGTGTTCCAGCCGCGTGTGCGACGGGCGAATCACCCATGCTCCACCCCAGGTGATGGCGGTGAAGATGCCGACCAGCAACAGGAACGCCAGCCAGGAATGCTGGGTCCGGCCGGTGCGGCGCAGATACAAGAACGCCAGTGGTCCAGCCACCAGCCAGTAGAGGATGAAGATGAGGATGGCAGAGAGCAGGGCCGGGGCCGCGGTGCCGGTCATGGCGATCAGCGGGCCGATGATGTCATCCAGGCCGACGCCGCTGTCTTGCCGGCTCATCATGCTGAGCATGCGGCCTTCGCGGGTTTCGCTTTCATACGCCTGCTGGGTGTACACCGGCGCCGTCCAGTGAAACACCTTGTGCCAGATGCGATCCTGTCCGACCGGGGCCCCCAGGCGGCGGACGGTGGGGCTGGTCAGATCGACGCCGATCAACGTCACACGACCGAAGCCGTAGCGCTTGGCCACGATGTACGGCCGATCGCGCTGATCACGGGCCAGCACGACCGTGCCGGTTGCTGCACTGGTGTCGAACGTCAATGCGGGAATCATGCGCGGCACGCCCGTCGGCGGCACCATCACGCGGATGGCGTCGAAGTCGTCCACGGCGGTGATGTGCGCTTTGTCCACCGGCATCAGGTCGGCCAGGGCCGAGTCGGACCAGGTCTGATCCAGCGGCAGCACCAGCACCAGGTGTCCGCCGCGCTTGATCCACCCGCGCAGGGCCTCGATGGTCTGCGGCAACACGGCTGCGTTCTGCGGATCGTTGAGCGGGTCGGCTGATTCGCCGGTCCAGATCAGGGCGTTGAGGCAACTCAGCCCGTACCAGCGATCGGGCATCTGGGCCAGCGTCAACCCGCGCACGAAGGCGATCGGCTCATGCTCGGTGTACCCGGGCTCGAAATCGCGCAGACCCATGTCGGTTGAGCCGCACACCCCGATCATGCTGGTCTTGATGGGAATGGTCCGCGCCGCGCCGACACTCATCCGGGCCAGTTCGAGGTTGGCCTGCGGATCGATCACCTGCACGATCCAGCGCTGACCTTCGCGCAGACCCAGCGGCAGCGGAGCGTACAGCCACATCTGCTGCTCGACGGCCGGGTTCAACGGTGCGTTGCGGCTGGCGATCACTTCGTCGCCGTCTTCATCGCGCACCAGCCAGCGGGCCTCGACGTTGCGCACCTGGGCCGACTGGTTGGTCAGCGTCAGGTGCATCGGCATCCATTGGCCGTCCTGCACGCAACCGCCCAGGCCCACGTCCTGCGGCTCCACGCTCAGCGTCACATCCGTCAACTGCCCGCGCAGCGGCGCGGCGGCCGAGAGCAACAGAAACGAAATCAGGATCAGACGCCTGAGCATCATCTATCAGTGTACCGAAGCGGCAGGGCCAGGGCGGCCCGATAACCGCCCGATTCGCGACTCTGCCACCAGGCGGTGCAGACGGGTCAGCTTTGCGGTCGATGGCTGCGATATGGATTCAGTGCAGGGACAACTGACCGCCATGTTGCTGGCCGGGCTGATCTATGCCCTGGTGCTGTCGATTTTGCGCGTGTTGGGCGCGCGGGTGCGGCTGACGCTGGCCCGTCATGATCTGCTGGTCGAAAGCAAACGCCGGCGGCTGGAGTTCGAGCGCCAACTGGCCGCCATGCGCCAGGCCGAGACCGCCTCCGAGCAGCAGCAGAGCGATGTGATCGTGGAGGATGGCCCGCCGCAGGAGCCCGAGCCGATGCCCCTGCGCCAGGCGGCGTAAAGTCTCGCCCCGTTTAGCCGCCGAGCTTGCTCGGCGTTGGGCGAGCAAGCTCGCCCGCTAAACATCACCAGGTTGCGATACTGACGTCGCGGCCGGTATGCTCTGACTTCATGGCCACGCTTACCATCACCGGCGGGCGGGTGATCGACCCATCCCAGAACCTCGACCAGCAGACCGATCTGCTGCTGGAAAACGGCAAAGTGGCCCGCATCGGTCGGGTCAGCAAGCCTGTCGGGCCCACCATCGACGCGGCCGGCTGCATTGTCTGCCCGGGCCTGATCGACGTACACGTGCACTTTCGTGAGCCGGGCCACGAGGAAAAGGAAACGGTCAAAAGCGGGGCCGCGGCCGCGGTGGCGGGGGGATTCACCAGTGTCTGCTGCATGCCCAACACCAATCCCGCCCTCGATGACGACGGCCGGGTGCGCTTCATCTACCGCCAGAGCCAGCGGGCCAACCTGGCCAACGTCTATCCCATCGGCGCGATCACCAAAGCCAGAGCTGGCAAGGAGTTGGCGGAGATCGGGCTGATGAGCCGGCGCGGCGCGGTGGGCTTCAGCGATGACGGCTGCGCGGTGGCCGATGCCGGCATGATGGAAAAGGCCCTGCGCTACATCGCCATGACCGGCAAAGTGGTCATGCAGCACTGTGAAGACCCATCGCTGGGCGGCGGCGCGATGAATGCGGGGCCGTTGGCGACCAAGCTGGGCCTGTCCGGCTGGCCGCGGGTGGCGGAGGAAGTGATCATCCAGCGCGACATTCTGCTCTGCCGCCATCAGAATTATGCCCCGCGCTACCACGTACAACACGTCTCTTCCGGGGGCAGCGTCGAACTGCTGCGCGAAGCGCGGCGGCACACGCCCAACATCACCGCGGAAGCCTCGCCGCACCATCTGCTGCTGACCGAAGAAAATTGCTCCAGCTACGACACGCACTTCAAGATGAACCCGCCACTGCGCTCGGCCGCGGACGTCAAGGCGCTGTGCCAGGGGATTGCCGATGGCGTCATCACGCTGCTGGCCACCGATCATGCGCCGCACACGCGGGAGGAGAAGGATCTGGAGTTCGCTTCCGCGCCGTACGGGGTGATCGGCCTGGAGTGTGCGTTGGCGTTGTACATCAAGGCGTTGATCGAGCCGGGCGTGATCGACTGGCCGCGGCTGATCGCGCTGATGAGCTGCAACGGGGCGGCCCTGTGCGGTCTGGCAGGCAAAGGTTCGCTGGCGTCTGGCCCCGGCAGCAGCAGTGATGCGGACGTGACGATCATCGACCCGAATTTGTCCTGGACGATCGAGGCCGATCAGTTCGTGGGCAAGAGCCGAAACTGCCCGTTTGACGGCTGGTCTGTGCAGGGGCGGGCGACGGCGGTGGTGGTGGGGGGGGCGTGCAAATTGGCCCTGGATTCAGGGCGTTTGCGGGGTTTTGAAGCCGCCCCGGCGGGGAAGGCGAAGGAATTGCTGATGTCTGATGGCTGATGGCTGATGTCAGAAATGGCGGCCGCGCTGATTCCTACATCAGCCATCAGCCATCAGCCATAAACAAAGAAGGCGACCCGTTGTGGGCCGCCTTCTTTCGATTGCTCAGCTCCGAGGCTTTTCTAGAGGTTGGCGATCACCATACTGATCGGAGCGGCGACCGCACTCTAAGGGGATGCCGCGGTCACTTGCCGCGGCTGGGAACGGGGTTGAGAGTTCTTACTTCTTCTTCTTGGCGACGCGCTTCTTCTTGGCGACTTTCTTCTTCGCAGCCTTCTTCTTCGCACGCTTCTTAGCCATGGGCTTTTCCTTTCAATTCGCCATCGGAGCGAGTTGGCAAATCACGAACACTTTAACCACCGATCGTTATTCAGGTCAACCGGTTTTTCCATAATCTGGAAAAATTATCGGCGCAATACATCCTTGACCTTGAGCCAAGTTCAAAAGTTTTACGCCATGACACGATGCGCCTCAAGTCGCATCACGCGGTCAACGCGCTCAATCTTCCACGTTGCGCGGTTTGTATTCAGCCACAATCTGCTGCTGCAGGTGACTGGGCATCGGATCGTAGTGCGACAGTTCCATGGTGAAACTGCCTTGCCCGCCGGTGACGGATTTGAGCTGCGATTGGTAGTTGACGACCTCGGAAAGCGGCACCAGGGCCTTGATGACCGCCAGATCGCCGGCCAGCATATCCGTGCCCTGGATGCGGCCGCGCTTGCCCGACAGGTCGCCGGTGATGTCACCCATGTGCTGGTTGGGCACGGTTACTTCGATGCTGACGATCGGCTCCAGCAGGGCGGGCTTGGCCTTGGTCACCGCATCGATAAAGGCCCGTTTCCCGGCCGTGACGAAGGCGACTTCCTTGGAATCCACCGGGTGGTGCTTGCCGTCGTAGACGCTGACTTTGATGTCGTGCATGGGATAGCCGGCAATGGCGCCTTCTTCCAGCACCTGCCGCACACCCTTTTCAATGGCGGGCATGAACTGTTGAGGCACCGAGCCGCCGAAGGTGTCGTCGACGAACTCGAAGCCGGCTCCACGCTCCAGGGGTTCGACCCGCAGGTAGACTTCGCCGAACTGACCTGCCCCGCCGGTCTGCTTCTTGTGACGGTGATGGCCTTCCGCTTTGGCCTGGATCGTCTCCCGGTAGGCGATCTTGGGCAGTTTGGTGTCGACTTCCACGTGGTAGAGGTTCTTCAGCCGCTCCAGCACCACGCGCAGGTGCAGTTCGCCCATGCCGCGGATGACGGTTTCCTTGGTGACGTTGTCACGGGTGATCTTGAAGGAGGGATCTTCCTCAGACAGCTTGGCCAGGGCGTCGGCGATTTTCTGTTCGTCACCGCGCTTGCGGGGGGTGATGGCCAGGCCCTGCATCGGCACGGGCAGACCCAGCGGACGCAGGCGCAGGCCGTCTTGATCGTGGGCGTCGTGCAGCACCGCGTCCTGGTGGATTTCGTCAACCTTGGCCACGGCCGCGATGTCGCCGGCGATCGCGGCGTCGATTTCCACGTGCTCCTTGCCGCGCAGCTTGAACAGGTGGCCGACCTTGAAGGGCTTGCGGCTTTCACCGCTCTTGGGATCCCCGATGAACAGTTGTGAGTCCTTGGTCACCGTGCCCTGGTGCACGCGGAAGACGGAAAGCTTGCCCACGAAGGGATCGACGCGGACGTTGAACACGTGAGCCAGGATGGAGTCTTCCGCCTTGGCGCTGGCGTGGATTTCCTCATCGCCGTTGTTGCCCTTGATGAACGGACGGGGGTTGCCCTCCAGCGGACTGGGCGCCAGCGAGGCCAGCAGGTCCAGCAGTTCGCTGACACCCACGGGTTGATCGTGGGCGGTGTGCGGGCGGGCGGCCACGAAGCAGATCGGCACCAGGTGCCCTTCGCGCAGGGCCTTCTCGAACACGCTGTGCAACTGCTGCGGGTCGATCTCCTGCCCGTCGAGGTAGGCCAGGGCGATCTCTTCATCAACTTCCACGCATTGCTCGATCAGGGCGGTGTGGGCGCTGGCCACGTCGGAGAAGTCAGCGCCGCCTTCGGTGTTGGCGAACACGTTGACCACCGCTTTGCCGCCGTCGGTCGGCAGGTTGATGGGCAGGCATTGGGTGCCGAAGGTCTCGCGGATCTGCTCGACCAGTTGGGGCAGGTCGATGTTCTCGGCGTCGATCTTGTTGATGATGATCCAGCGGGCCAGGTTGCGCTCGCCGGCCAGGTTGAACAGGCGGCGGGTGGCGGACTCGATGCCGGCCGAGGCGCTGACCACCATGGCCACGGTTTCCACCGCGGGGAAGCTGGTGATGGCCTGACCGAGGAAGTCGGGCGAGCCGGGGCTGTCGATGAAGTTGAGATGTTTGCCCTGATGGTCGGCGCTGACCACGGCATTGAAGAGGCTGTGCTGGTGATGTATTTCCTCGTCGGTGAAGTCGCAGACGGTGTCGCCGCTCTCGATCGAGCCGGTCTTGCCGATGACGCCGGCAATGTGCAGCAGGGTTTCGGTGAGCGTGGTTTTACCGCAGCCGGCATGACCGGCCAGGAGGATGTTACGGATGTCGGCGGTCGTGTAGGCGGGCATGGAAAGGGCATCTCCTTGACAGAGTGGGGGGTGGAACACCTGAGTATAAAGGGGCCGCGGGGGCTGATCAAAACGGTGACCTCTACCTTCGACTCGCTCCAATCACGGCTTTGCTTTATATTCGCTGGACTGTCTCCCGAACCCTGCCGACCGATGCGGGCTGCTGACTTGAAAGCTCAAACGCCAATTTCCTCAACTCGATCCCCGGCCGAGGCCGCACCCACCCGCGGTCACGGCCTGCTCGAGGGTTTCCTGGCTCGAAAACGGGCGGCCACCGCCATGCGCCTGATCGGTGACTATCCATCCGACGCGGCCGTGCTCGATATCGGGTGCGGCAGCCATCCCTGGTTCCTGGCTCACAGTCACTTTGCCGAGAAGTTCGGCCTCGATCAACTGGCGACCGATCCGCCGCCGGAGTTGGCCACCCATGACGGCATCAGCCTGCGCTATCACGACATCCACAGCGACGAACCGTTGCCTTTCGAGGACGGCCGCTTTCATGTCGTGACCCTGCTGGCGGTGTTCGAGCACATCCGCGAAGATCGCCTGGTGCCGCTGCTGAACGAGGTGGCCCGCGTGCTGCGGCCGGGCGGCCTGTTCGTGATGACCACCCCCGCCCGCTGGGCGGGTCCCGTGCTGGGCTTGATGAAAATCACCGGCCTGGTCAGCAAACAGGAGATCAACGAGCACGTGCGCGAATACAGCCCCGCTGCCATTCGTCACGTGCTGGGCCAAAGTCGGATGACTCGCTGGCCTACGCAGCTAGGATTCTTCGAGTGCTTTACGACTATCCATGTGCGCATCCAGCGCCCAACCGTTGAATCAGGTGACAGCAAGTGAGCAACGCATCCACCACCAGCAATCTCGCCCGCCTTGACCACGAGCACCTCTGGCATCCCTTCACGCCCATGCGGCAGTGGCGCCAGAGTGATCCGCTGATCATCGAGAGAGGCGAAGGCTTCGAGCTGATCGACACCGAAGGCAATCGCTACATCGACGGCGTCTCCAGCCTCTGGTGCAACGTCCACGGCCACCGCGTCCCCGGAATTGATCAAGCAGTGCGGGCGCAGTTGGACAAAATCGCCCACAGCACACTGCTGGGCCTGTCCAGCCCACCCGCCATCGAGTTGGCCGCCCGGCTGGTCTCAAGTCTCAAGCCTCAAGCCTCAAAGCTCAACAAAGTGTTTTTCTCCGATTGCGGCGCCGCTGCCGTCGAAGCGGCCTGCAAGATGGCGGTCGGCTACTGGCATCACCGCGGTCAGCCGGACAAGTGCAAGTTCATCGCCATGGGCGGCGGCTATCACGGCGACACGGTCGGGGCCATGAGCGTCGGTTTCAGCGATCTGTTTCACGCACCTTACCATGAACTTTGCTTCGAGGTGCTCACCTTCCCCGCGCCCGATGCCTGCCGTCCGCCGCAGGATTTTGCGAAGTTTGCTGTGGGCATGGGGTTCGAGCGTTGTGCCGAGTGCCAGGGCCGCGACTTCTGCCACTTCGGCGTCTGGCCCAGCGAGTGCGACACCTTCTCCAGCTTCCTGGGCTCCTACTCCCTGGCCCAGTTGGCCAACCTGTTGGAGCAGCACGCGGACCAGACAGCCGCGATCGTGATCGAGCCGGTGATGCAGGGCGCAGCCGGGATGATCTGCCAGCCGTCCGGCTTCCTGCGCCGCGTGGCGGAGATGGCCCACCAGTTCGACGTGCTGCTGATCGCCGATGAAGTGGCCACCGGCTTCGGCCGCACCGGCGCCATGTTCGCCTGCCAGCACGAAGACGTGACCCCCGACCTGCTCTGCCTCGGCAAAGGCCTCACCGGCGGCTACCTGCCCGTGGCCGCCACCCTCGCCAGCGATGACATCTACGAAGCCTTCTGCGGCGAACCCGACGAACGCAAAACCCTCTACCACGGCCACACCTACACCGGCAACGCCCTCGGCTGCGCCGCCGCCCTTGCCTCGCTCGACCTGTTCGAGCAGAACAACGTCCTGGCTAACGTCCGCGCCAATGCGAAGATCATGCGTGAGCGATTGGAAGCCCTGCGCGAGCACCCGCACGTGCTGGACATCCGCCAGCGCGGCATCATGGTCGGCATCGAGCTGACCGAGAACCGTGACATCGCCAAGCCCTTCAACTTCACCGCCCGCACCGCGGCTGCGATCTGCCAGGCCATGCGAGCCAAAGGATTAATCATCCGCCCGCTGGGTGACGTGATCGTCCTGATGCCCGCCCCCGCCATGCCCGCGGATGTGCTTAACCGAATGCTCGACATCGTGATCGAAACGCTCACCGAGTGGCAGTTCTAAAGCCCGGGGATAGCCATCCCCGGGCGTTGCGGCTCTGCACGAAAATCTGATCACGACTTACCGTACGCACCGATAGACACCCGTCGGTTCCGTCGCTGTAGTCACATCCACCTCTTCAACGGACACGGAGGTTCGCATCATGTCGCAGTCCCGCATCAATCTCATCTGGCTGATCGTGTTCACGCTCACCTTGCCGGTGGCGGTGGTGGTGTCCACGCAACTGGCTCGCAGCAGTTTCGAGAAGGTGCGTTTGCGCGGTCAGACGGTCACCGTCAAGGGCTACGCGGAAAGGCCGATCGTTTCGGATCGGGCGGAGTGGTCGTGCGGGATCACCGAGCGTCATGCTGATCGCACGGCAGCGTACACCGCGCTGGAGTCAGCCCGCAATCGGTTGCTGACGTATTTGCAGCAGTCGGGCTTCGGGGAGCAGACGGTGGGCGTCGGGCCGGTGTGGATCGAAGAGCAGTACCCGCGCGATGAGCACGGCAACCGCACAATACCATCGAGAGTTACGTGGTCAGCCAGAACTTCACCATTGCCTCGCGGGATGTGAATGCGGTGACGCGGGTGGCCCGGGATGCGGGCGGGCTGATCGCCGAGGGCATCGAGCTGAACAGCAACTCGCCGCGCTACCTGTACACCAGGCTGGACGAGTTGAAGCTGGCCATGCTCAGCGAGGCGGTCGCCAACGCCCGCCAGCGGGCTGACCTGCTGGTCAGCGGGTCCGGCGATCGGTTGGGGTCGCTCCGCTCAGCCAGCCAGGGGGTTTTCCAGATCACCCCCGCCTTCAGCAACGAGATCTCGGGCAGCGGGGAGAATGACACCACATCTATAGATAAGGTCATCAAGGCGGTGGTCACCGTGGAGTACGCCATCGCGGAGTGAGGGCTGCGGCAGAGGGCATCATTTTTTTCCAACAGCCGGGTTGCTACGCGGCCCTGGCGACCGGGATCGCGTAGCGATCCGGCTGACCCCCTCCCCGAATCTTGAGCCAGACTTTGTGAGAGAATCCGCCCGGCC
>CAYYGM010000042.1:0-31145 GCA_964471555.1 uncultured Phycisphaeraceae bacterium | reverse complement strand
GACGCCGTAGCCCCAGTTGTCACCGAGGATTTGCAGGTCAGCCAGGTTGACCATGCCGTCGCCGTTGAAGTCGGCCGTGGCCCAGGTGCCGGTGGTGGACTGCCAGTTATCGCCGAGGATTTGCAGGTCGGCCAGGTTGACCATGCCGTCTCCGTTGGCGTCGCCGGGATGCAGATCGGGCACCAGGGTGGTGGAGTTGAGGTTGGCGGTCAGTTCGAGATCGAAGTACATCTCGCCGGCGGGGATGTCGAAGACGATCTGGCCGGAGCCGGGCACGTTCACCAGGTTGGCCGGGCCGCCGTAGTATTCCTCGACGATGTTGCCCAGGTCGAAGCTGGGGTTTTCGTTGAGGTAGGCGTATGCGCTGATGGTGTAGAAGCCGTTGCCGGCGCCGCCGGCGGGTGCGTCTTCGACCAGGGCCATACTGAAGTTGTAGTTGTAGTCGAAGGTGACGGTGATGGCAGCCGGATCGCCGACGCCGTCGTCGGTGCCGTTGAAGAAGGGCAGGTCGATGGAGTTTTCGATAGCCGCCGAGCCGTTGGAACCGGGGGTGGATGATTCGCCGTAGGTCTCGAGCGAGATGACGAAATCGTCACCGAGCGTGACGCCGCTGTAGTCGGGATCAGCCTGGCCGTAGTTGTGGGTGATGCCGCCCAGCGTGACGGAGCCGTCGGAGGAGCCTGTGCCGTCGCCAAGGGTGTAGACGAAGGTGTGCAGGAGGTTGAAGAAATCGGAAGGCTCGCCGTCGAGACTGTAGAGGAACGATTCGACCGGCAACTGGCTGTCGGTGTAGACCACGCTGCTGAGGCTGAAGGTGATGGTGGCGCTGTTGGTCGAGGAGTTGGCCGCATCGGCCAGAGCCGGTGTGGCCGGCAGGATGAGCGCCCACAGAACCAGGGCGCTGGTCAGCGCCTTGTTGAGCGTCCGTGAAACCATCATGGCGTGCTTCTCCAGTCCTTTGAAAGGTCGTGTCGTGGCAAAATCATGCACGGCTGAGGTAGGCGTGAACTGATCAAGACGAACCCGAAATGCATCCTGTCAATGAATCAGCCACTCATGTTGGCCGTGGCAGTATTGGAACGATTCCAGGCAGCACATCGTACAGAATGTCTTTTGAGGTGGTCAAGTTAATTTTGGAATAGTTGTGATTTGGCAAGATAGAGCCATTCCAAGTCGTGGCCACGTTGTGCGCGCGGGAGCGGGAAACTGCGTCACTTTTGTGCGCGCCGCGGGCGGGAATGGCAACCTAAGCGCTGAGTGAGAAAAGACTTGCTGAGTGAGGTGGGTAGCGTCAGAGCGGTGCGCCATTGTGCGCCGCTTCTGACCTGCACGGGGCCTTGGGACGTCGGAACACGGCGGCCGGATGCCTGAAACCTATGCCAAAATGTCTGCCGCTGCCTGCGAATGGTTGTGCTGACAGCCCGTATTCACCCGCAGAAACCGCATGGCGGGGCCCAAACGCAATCCGTGGGAGGCGATTGAAAAAGTGATGGTCGCGGCCGCAGCGCACGTTTTGTGCGCGCTTTTGAAAATGGAATCAGAGCACGTCCACCGCACGGGGGTATGAGCCGAGCACGGTCAGTTGCAGGCAATGCTTACTCGCTTCGCGGATCGCGGCCGTAACGTTCTCTTCGTCCGCATGACCAACCAGATCGACGAAGAAGATGTATTCCCAGTTGACGCGCTGGCTCGGGCGTTTGTCGATGTGCGTGAGGTTGATGCCGAAGTCGCGAATGACATCGAGCACGTCGACAAGCGTGCCGGGCTTGTGCTCGGTGGTGAACATGATGGAGGTTTTGTCGTCGCCGGTGGGGCGGGCGGACTGTTTGCCGATGACGAAGAAGCGTGTGACATTGTGCGGGTTGTCTTCGATGTTGGCGAACTGGATTTTGAGCTTGTAGATTTCCGAAGCCAGGCTGGAGCCGATGGCGGCGGAATTGGGCTCTTTGGCGGCGATTTCCGCGGCTTTTGAGCTGCTGGCGGTGGGGATCTTTTCCGTCTGCCGCAACTGCACGCTCAGCCATTTGCGGCACTGGCCCAGCACTTCGGGCTTGGAGTAGATGCGCGTGATCTGCTCCGGAGTGCTGTGGCTGAGCAGGTTGTGGTGGATGGTGATCAGCACCTCGGCGCAGACGCGCACGTGGGTGTTGAGGAAGGCATCGAGCGTTTCGCCCACGCCGCCGATGGCTGAGTTTTCGATCGGGACCAGGCCGTAGTCGATGTGCCCGCGTTCGATTTCCTCGAAAACCGCCTGGATATCGTCCAGGCTGTCGTATTCGACGCTGGCCCCGAACTTGCGGCGGGCAGCTAAGTGACTGAACGACCCGACCGGGCCCAGATGCCCCACGCGCAGCGGTTTTTCCAGGGCGAAGCTGCCGCTCATCAGCTCGCGCCAGACCGCCTCCAGACACGTGTTGGGCAACGGCCCCTGGTTGAGCTTGCCGATGCGCTCCATCACCTGCCGCTCGCGCTCGGGCACGTAAACCGGCGAGTTGCCGCCTTTCTTGATTCGCCCGACCTCGACCACCACCTTGGCCCGCTCATTGATCAGCTTGACCAGCTTTTCGTCCAGCTCATCGATCCGCTTGCGCAAGGGGGCCAGGGCATCGTGCGGGTCGTGATTGGGCGGCGGTGTTTGGGCCATGGGGCGGCATTGTAACCGATCCCCCCTCGCAAACTGCCCCTCACCGCGGCCCACGATCGGACCTTGGGTGGCATCCCGGCCCACTTGCGGGGGTTTCTACGCTGAACATTGCCATTTGGTCGATCAGGGATGTTGATGCTCTCGGAAACGCTCCAGGACACGTCGATCGTTTTCAGCTCGCTGCTGGGCGTGGTGCTGTTGCTGGGCTTGACGCTGTGGCTGAGCGGCAAACGCCTGGCCCGGCCGGCCTGCGCGGTCAGCGGCCTGCTGCTGGGCGGGCTCGGCGGCTGGTGGATCGGCAACCAGATCAGCGACACCGGCAGCCTGCTGCTGCCGATCATGGTGCTGGCCGCCATCATTGGGGCTCTGCTGGCCGCGTTCCTGTTCCGCATCTGGATGGGCCTCAGCGGTGCTATCCTGCTGGCGGTGCTGGTCCCGGCCGCGAGCCTGGTCTGGTTAGGCACGACCCCGCAAACTGCCCAAAACACGCAGGAAATCGAGCAATCGCCGGTCGATCAGGACGAGCAGACCACCCTCGACGACGTGATCGAACTGGCTGACGGCGGCGTGCAGGGTATCTGGTCCAAAATGACCGAAGCCGGCCGAGAGACCTACGACCAGCAGGCGCAACTGCTGCGAACCTGGTGGGACGAACTGGGAGGCGCGGGGCGATCGCTGGTGATGATCTCAGCATTGATCGGCGCGGGTTTCGGGCTGCTGCTGGGGCTGATTCAGCCGCACTTCTCAGCCTCGATCCAGTCTGCGGTGATCGGTGCGATCCTGATCTTCTTCACCGGCCGACAACTGTTGACCAGCTACCTGCCTGACCAGACCACATGGCTGCCCGTCTCCGCACGGGGCACGTTGTTGACCATAGGTCTGATAACGCTGGCCGGGCTGGCCATTCAGTGGATGCTGTTTCACAAGCGAGCCGATAAAGATTGAAACGCCAAAATGCGTCGCGATCGGGCGAAACGTGCAAGGATCGCCTGCGTGATGCAGCCCGGCCGAAAGGTCGGGTTTTTTAGCCAGCCCACTCGCTGGGTTTGATCACAGCCTTGCTCCCAAGGAGCCCGTGTCATGCTCGCCACACTCGCCGCGTCGGATCATTCGCTTGAAAGACTCTGCCAGGCGGTTACGGACATGTTCTCCAGCCCCGACGCCCTCGCCCAGCCGCAGGTACTGCTGTCCAGCATCGACCAGATCTCCATCGTGTGGGCGGTGCTGTTCCTGATCGCGGGACTGTTGTGTCTGCTGAATGGATACAAGTTCTCCAAAACAGCCGTCGTCGGCATGGCCTTACTGTTCGGGCTGTTTGCCGGCTACTGGCTCGGGGTGCGCATCCACGCCCCGGCCATGATCGTCGCAGCCTGCGTCTCAGCCTTGCTGGCGGTCAGTGCGTTTCCTTTGATGAAATATGCCGTGGCCATCTTCGGCGGCCTGGCCGGCGCATTCATCGGCGCCAACATGTGGGCCGGCGTCAGCGATGCCCTCAACCGGGCCAACGGCATGAACTTCTCGCCCGACGCCTTCTGGATCGGCGCCCTGATCGGCCTGCTGGTCTGCGGCATGCTCGCATTCATCCTCTTCGATCTGTCCATCGTACTGTTCACCTCCGTCAGCGGCTCAACCCTGGCTGTCTTGGGCGCTCTGGCTCTGACCGCCAGCGTGATGGGCCCCGAAACGCTTCGCCGCAACATCGGCGACAGTCGCCTGGTCATCCCCCTGCTGGTCTTCGTCCCCGCCTTCATCGGCCTTGTCCTGCAGCAGTTCTGGGCCAAGGGCTCCCCGGCACCCTCCGGCGGCGGCAAACCCGCCAAGGCGTAAGTGGATTTGCGATTTACAATCAAACGTCTGCGGCGGAGGCCGGTTTACCGGCCGTGCTTTTGTTTGCCACGTTCGTTGTGTCGGAAATTAAATTGTAGATTCAATAAACCCGTCAAAGTTCCTCGAACTGTTGCGGGGTGAGGCCGGCCTGGTTGAGGATGCTGCGGAGGGTACCAATGCGAACCTCTTGGTGGTGGGGGGCGATGGCCACGCGCGTGCCTTCCGAGGTCACTTTGATGAACTTGGCGTGACTGCTGCGCTGGGAATGCTCGGTGAAACCAGCAGCCAGCAATTTGCGGCGGACTTGCGGTAGGGCAGGGGTTTAGGCTGCGTCAACGTCCACCTCAATGGTGGCGGTCTTGGGATGGATGGTGGCGACGGGGGGCTCGAAATACAAGGCCAGTGTTTCACGCAGATTGGCCAGCGCTTCGTCTTCGCTGCGGTCCTGGCTGGCGACATCCACCTGGGCACACTGGGCGATGTACCAGTCGTCTTCCTGCCAGACTCGGGCTGTGAAGGTGCGCTTCATGTGTTGAATTATACCACCTGAAGATCACGGTGAACACCTGGATGTCCATTAACCCCCGCGCAGTTTGCGGAGTGTGTTCAACAGGTCATCGATGGCATCTGAATCCAGCGTACTGCGGGCGCTGCGGCGCTGGCCGTGGGCGGTGATGGTGTAGGTCACGTAATCCTGCCCATCGCTCGGCTCCGTCGGCGCGGCGGCCAGCAGGGCGTCGGTCTGTTGCCACAGTTGGTCCATCTGTTGCGGGGTCAGGATGGCGGTGACGTCGGGGAAGGTTTGTTCGTTGACGTCGCGGCCGATGGCGGCTCGCAGTTCGCGATTGGGTTCGACCACGTATTGCTCGTTGCGGGCGGCATCGCCTGTCCGGTGAACGGTGAGCGTGAGGGCGAAGTCGGCCGGGCGGGTCTGGTCGTCGAACTGCGAGAGCGGTCCGCAACCACTTGCCGGCAGGAGGATCAGCAGCAGCACCAATCCGTAGGGTGCCACACCCGCGTGCGGGTGTGCGGGATGATCCACAAGGCCGACGCGCGGCCGTGGCACCCGAATCAGTGACGGACGAGCACGCAGCAAGGCGGTGAATTTGCATGTCATGCGAGTATGGTAATCTTTGCGGCATGAAAGTGAGCTTGAACTGGCTGAACCGTTACCTGGACAGGCCCGCCACGGCCCCGGAGGCTGAAGAGGCGCTGACGCGGATGGGCTTTCCCATCGAGGAACAGGTCGGAGACATGCTGGACGTGGAAGTGACCAGCAACCGCGGCGACTGCCTCAGTCACGTCGGCGTGGCCCGGGAATTGGCAGCCGCCACCGGCCGCACGCTGAAGGAGCCCGACTACCAGGTGCCCGGCTCGCACAAGGACACCTCGTCCAGCGTTGCCCTCGAAGCGCCCGATCTGTGCCCGATCTACACCGCTCGCCTGATCACCGGCGTTCGTGTCGGCCCCAGCCCGGCCTGGATGGTCGAAGCGCTGACCGCCATCGGCCTGCGCAGTGTCAACAATGTGGTTGACGTGACCAACTTCGTGCTGATGGAGATCGGTGAACCACTGCACGCCTTCGATCTCGACAGGCTGGCGGAGAAGCGCATCGTGGTGCGGCGAGCGAAGAAGGGCGAAGCCTTCACCGCCATCGACGGCTCCGGGCACACGTTGACCAGCGACATGCTAGTGATTTCGTGTGCTGCCAAACCCGTGGCCATCGCCGGCGTCATGGGCGGCTTGGACAGCGAAGTGTCCAGCGCGACGACCAACATCCTGCTGGAGGCAGCCATCTTCGATCCGCTGAGTGTGCGCACCACCAGCCGGGCGCTCAAGCTGGCCAGCGATTCGAGCTACCGTTTCGAGCGCGGCATCGACCCCCGGAAGGTCGAGCAGGCCAGCGCCCGAGCGGCGGCGTTGATCGTGGAACTGGCCGGCGGGCAAGCCTCCACGGAGATGATCGTAGCCGGTTCGGTAGATACGCAACCGAAGCGTATTACACTGCGCCCGCAGCGCTGCATCGATCTGCTGGGTGAAGATATCCCTGTGCAGGAGCAGATGTCGTACCTGGAAAAGTTGGGGCTGTCGCCGCGGCTCGAAGATGGGCTGATTGTGTGTATGGTCCCGACGTTCCGGCTGGACCTGCTGCGCGAGGTGGATCTGATCGAGGAAATCGCCCGCAGCCGGGGACTGGAGAACGTGCCGCAGCGGCCGCGCCTGGAAGTGGTGGTGCGCCCGGTGCAAGCCAGGGTGGCCGCCCGCCGCGAACTGGATGAAGTGCTGGTGGCACACGGTTATCACGAGACGATCACGCCCTCAATGCTGGAGCCGAGTGCGGCCGAGGCATTCGCGGACAAATCGCAGTTGCTCAACGTCGATCCGCAGCGGCGCAAGGCTGATCCGACCCTGCGCCCGAGCGTACTGCCGAGCCTGCTGGCCTGTCGCAAGCTGAACCAGGACCGCGGCAACGGTGAAGTGCACCTGTACGAGGCGGCCGCGGTGTGGACGACCGCCGGCGAGCGGCAGGTGCTGGCTTTGCTCGGCGATGAGCCGGACGAAGCGCTGGGGCTGCGCAAGATCAAGTCAGCGTTGAGCGAACTGGCCGAGCGGCTGGGGGGTAAGTTGACCTATGAGCCGGTGGACGATCCGCGTTATGCGGCAGCGGCTAAGCTGATGCTCAACGGCAGTGATGAAGGGCGCGTCGGTGTGCTGCTTCCGGGGTCCGGCGGATCGGTCGTGGCCGCGGAGATGTCACTGGAGCCGTTGCTGGCCACGTTCCCGCCGCAGCATCGCGTCGAGGCGCTGCCACGCTTTCCCGGCATCGAGCGCGATCTTTCGTTGATCGTCAGCGAGCCCGTGACCTGGCGGCAGATCGAGCAGACCATCAGCGAGGTCAACCCCGCCATGCTGGAGGATCTGAAGTTCCTGATCGTCTATCGTGGCAAGCCGATTCCCAAGGGCCAGAAGAGCGTGAGCCTGCGCATGCGCTTCCGCGACCCCGGCAAGACCTTGAAGCATGAAGAGGTTGACCCGCAGGTGGCGGCCGTGGTCGCGGCACTCAAGCAGAAGTTGGACGCGGAACTGCGAACCTGAACTGAACATTGTCACATTGAGGGAGGGCATCCGATGATGTGGAACAGCGTGCTGTGGCTGCTGCTGCTGGCTGGTTGTGCGGTGAACGTGCGGGCGGAGGAGCCGCGGCCGCTGGCCGAGCGACAGCAGGAGTTTTTGAGCTGGCGTTTCGGGATGTTCCTGCACTTCAACATGGCCACCTTCAACGACGAGGAATGGGCCATGGGCCACGAAAACCCGGGCAGCTTCATCCCGCGCAAGCTGGACTGCGGCCAATGGGCTGATGCCGCCAAGGCAGCGGGCATGCAGTATGCCGTGCTGACCGTCAAGCACACCGGCGGCTGGTGCCTGTGGGACAGCAAATTGACCGACCACGACATCACCGCGTTCAACAATTACACGCAGGGCGACATCGTTCGCCAGTTCGTCGATGCCTTCCGCGAGCGCGGCCTGAAGGTGGGTTTCTACTACTGTGCCCCCGGCGATTTCAGTGGCCGCTACGGCAATCGCCTGCCGCCCGGCAAGGCCGATTTGCACGGCCTGCCCCCGGAAGCGGAGGGCGATTATGCCGGCTTCATGATGAAACAGTTCGATGAACTGCTGACCGATTACGGTCCGATCGACCTGCTGTGGATCGATCAATACAACAACAAATACACCCGCAACCAGTGGGAGCAGATCAAAGCCCACATCGCCTCCTTGCAGCCCAACTGCCTGGTGATCGCCAACAACAGTCTCAAGTGGCAGGAGACCGACATCCACAGCTACGAGTACCCCTACCTGAAAACCAAGATGCCCAGCCGCAAGCTCCCGCCGCCGAACAACGCGAATCCCGCCGAGGTCTGCGACACCATCTGCGACGGCTGGTTCTGGCATCGCAACAGCAGCGAGACAAGCGTGCGTGAGGCGGCTGATATCGTGCAGATGGTCAAACTGTGCAACGAGCGCCACGCCAACTACCTGCTGAACGTGCCGCCTGACGACAAAGGCCTGCTGCCGAAGGTGTTCGTCGAACGCTTGGAGGAAGTGGGAAAAATGCTGGCCGCGGAGTAGGCGTTGCCTTGGCGAATGCAGCGCCGCGTGTGGCTCCAACCCGCCCACCCACTCCATGACATGGCGCGCATGTCCACCAAGTCCGCCAGTTCAAGCCCCCAGCAACGCTGATTGCTCCTGGTGGCCATTATTAGTTTTCTAGAAAACTAATAACAGCCGCGAACGGGGCTGGTGGTTGGGGGGTGTATGGATCGCACGAGTGTTGGCCGCGGATGGATAGGGGCGGTCAGATTGTCGTGAAGCCGTGTCCTTTGGGGTCGGCTACGGCGGCGACGGCGCAGTGGATGGTGCGGGCGCCGCATTGTTTCAACTGCATGGCGCAGGCACGCAGGGTTGAGCCGGTGGTTTTGACGTCGTCAACCAGCAGCACGTCGCAGCCGGCCAGGTCCACGGGGTAAGCGCTGAATGCGCTGCGGAGATTGCTGATGCGGCGCGACGGCGGCAGGGTGGATTGCGGCGGTGTGTGACGTACACGCTTGAGCATCGGCAGCATCGGCCAGTGCAGTTCCGCAGCCAGGGCCTCGGCCATCAGTTGCGATTGGTTGTAGCCGCGCGACCAGCCACGGAAGCGGTGAAGCGGGACGGGACAGACCAGGTGCTCGCTCTGGCCGCGCAGGGATTGGGCCAGTTGTCGTCCGAGGTAGCCGGCCATGGACCAGTGGCGGGCGAACTTCATCGCCTTGATCGCTTCATCCAGCGGTGGGGCGTAGATGCCCAGGCGTGTCAGGCGGTGCCAGGGGAATTCGGTGCCGATGCAGAAGGCACATCCCCTGGCGGTCAGGCCGCCGGGCCCGCAACTGGCGCCGCAGCGTGGGCAGTAGCTGTCGGGCTTGTCAGCGTGCCAGTCGGGCAAGTGACAACCGCGGTCCAGGCGTTGCAGACGCCAGTGAACCAGTCCTCGGCCTATCGCGGCTATACTCAGCATCCCGATGACCTTTCAACCCTTGATCATCGCCGCACCCTTCGGCAATTACATCCAGCCCCCGAAGGCGACGGCCACGCTCGGCACTTTCACCGCCCTCAAACGCGGCGGCCGGGTATGGCGCATCATCAGGACTGTGCGTTACTATCCTCGAAAGAGAGCCTGGGTCAACCGCATCGGCCTGCGAAATCCCGGTATCGACTGGCTCGTTCAGCGGGCCGCGACCGGAAAAGCCGACCTCGCGGACAAGATTGTCTCCATCCACGGCTTCAGCGACGAGCAATGGTATGCCCTGTTAGAAAAGTTAACGCCACTCAAGCCTCTGGCGGTTGAACTGAACATGAGCTGCCCCAACGTCGGCCACATCGACTGGCCCCCGGAATTGTTCAACCGTGCGATCGAAACGGGTATGACGGTGGTGGTCAAGCTGCCGCCGGTGCGCTATGAGCAGATGCTGGAGCAGGCGATGGCGGCCGGGGTGCCGTGGCTACACTGCTGCAACACACTGCCGGTGCCCCAGGGCGGGATGAGCGGCCAACCCCTCAAGCCCGAGTCGCTGGCCTGCATCCGCCATGTGCGCAAGCTCTACGGCGATCGCGTGAAGATCATCGGCGGCGGCGGGATCTATCAGCCGGCGGACATTGATGAATACGCTGAGGCCGGGGCGGATCGTTTCGCCATCGCCACCAAGGTGTTCAATCCGAAATATCTGTGGTCGAGCGCGGGAATTCAGACGATCCTGGAGCGCGCTGCGGAACGGGCAAAGTGAATACTCGAACGCCTGCTAAAGCAGGCTCCGCCGCGCTGAAATCCAAAATCCTCAATCAAAAATCGCTCACACCCGATCCTTGGGGCGAATCGGGCGTTGTACTTGAAAGGCGCGATTGCCGCGGTACTGGCCCAGGCGGCCGATGAACTTGCGTTTGCCCTCGACGTGCAGCGTCAGCGGGGCGGCGGCGGGTTTTTCGGTCAGGATCACGTCGCCACACTGCAGGTTCATCAGGTCGGACAGCTTGATGGTCGTGTCGGCCAGCACGGCTGAAACGGACAGCTTGGCTTGCTCGAGGCGATTCTCGACGCGGTGACGCTGGCGGGCGTTGTGGCGGTTCTTCTTGTAGGCAGCCCAGTTCTGGCTCGACAGCTTGCCGATCACCGGCTCGATCACCGTGTAGGGAATGCACAGGCTCATGGTCCCGGCCCGATTGCCCATCTTCATCTCGAAGCTGACCACGACCACCACTTCGTTGGGGGCCACGATCTGCACCAGGGCGGGGTTCGACTCGCTCTCTTTGAGCTCGAACTTCAGTTGTCCCACGCCGGACCATGCTTCCGCCATGGCGCCCAGGCCGCGGTCGATGATCTTCTTGACCAGGCGCATCTCGATGGCGGTCAGCGGGCGCTGCGGGATGAACAGGTCCGCATTGGAGCCGCCCAGTAAGCGGTCGATCACCGGGTAGATGATCAGCGGGCTGATCTCCATGCAGATATTGCCTTCCAGCGGCTCGCAGGAAAGCAGGTTGAAGCAGGTGGGATTGGGCAGCGAGTGGGTGAACTCGCTGAAGGTCATTTGCTCGATGTTGGCGACCTTGACCTCGATGATGGTGCGCAGGAAGCCGCTCAGCGCCGCACCGAAGTTGCGGCTGAAGCTCTCGTGCAATGCCTCCAGGGCCCGCATCTGGTCTTTGCTGACGCGCTCGGGTCGCTTGAAGTCGTACTCGCGCACCTCGGCTTCCACGCCGCCGGGACGCCGCCGCCCGAAGACCCGGGTCGGGCCGTCCTGGCCGGTGTCGGACAGCTTGCCTTCCTCCACTGCCCCCAGCAGGGCGTTGATCTCATTTTGATCAAGGACTTCAGCCATGGAATACTCGCGGTGCTGTTAGCATTAGTGTTATCGGGTCGCCAACGTCGGCGGCTTGAGTGAACTACGCTCTGGGAAGTTGGGAGAATCTCCATCGGAATCGTGATGAACCAAGCCCGGTGTCTGACCATTTCTCTTCTGAGCCTTCTGCTGGCCTTCGCCGCCTGGGGGCAACCGGCCGATCCGGTGACGGTCAGCGCGAAGTTGGTCGGGGAGTCAGGCCAGGCTTCGCTGGAAGTGACGCTGAAGCTGGAGCCGGGCTGGCACATCAATCCCTCGGCTGCGCAGATTCCGGAGGCCCTTTCGTTTCTGATCCCCACCCAGGTCCGCGTACTGGCTCCCCTCCCGGAAGGGTTGACGGTGGGGCAGGCGGTTTATCCCGAGCCACAGGTAGTTGAGGTCAATTACACGGGTACGCCGCAGAAGCTGTCGGTGTACGAGGATCAGGCGGTGGTGCGTGTGCCGCTGACGCTGGCTGAGGGTGTTTCGCCGGGGAGTTTGAGTCTGCATGTCGAGGTCAGGTATCAGTCGTGCGACGCCCACACCTGCCTCCCGCCCAGGAAACTGACGTTGACGGTGAGCGGCGATCAGTCGGCGGCTGCCGTTGCGGTGCAGGCCTCGGTTGAACCGCCGAAAGTGGCTGATGGCAGCAATGTGGAGTCCAGCCCGGTCATGCCGCCTGCGCCGCCGTCGATGGCAGGGGTGCTGGTACTGGCGTTTGTGGGAGGGATGTTGCTGAACGTGATGCCGTGCGTGCTGCCGGTGATCCCGATCAAGATCCTGGGCCTGGTGCAGGCAGCCCCTGCCCCCGGCAAGCGCATCACGCTGGGTTTGATCATGGCCCTGGGCGTGCTGTGCTTCTGGCTGGCCCTGGGGTTGATCATCGCGGCCCTGAGCAGTCAGCGGGCGATCAGCGTGTTGTTCGGCTACTGGTGGTTCAACATGGCCCTGGGGCTGTTCATCGTGCTGCTGGCCTTCGGCATGTGCGGGCTGTTTGCCGTGCATCTGCCGCGCTGGGTGTATGCGGTCAATCCAAAGCACGACAGTCTTGCGGGGGCGTTCGGATTCGGCATCATGACGGGTGTGCTGGCCACGCCCTGCACGGGGCCGTTCATGGGTGGAGCAGCCAGCGTGGTCTTGGCGAGTGGTCCGGCTACAGCCCTTGCCGTATTCGCCGCCATCGGCGTGGGCATGGCGATTCCCTACTTCGTGCTGACCGCCTGGCCCAAGCTGGTCGATCGACTGCCCCGCACCGGGCCTGCCAGCGAGTTGATCAAGCAGGTGTTGGGATTGCTGATGGTGGCTGCCGGGTTGTTCTTCATCGGTGTAGGAGTCAACGCTTTGCTCAGCGACGGCATCCACAGCCTGTACCAGTGGTACTGGTGGCTGGCCGGTGGCGTCATCGCACTGTCAGCCGTGTGGATGTTGTGGCGCACGCTGTCGATCACCTCCAAGCCCGCTCGCCGCGCGGCGGTGGCATTGCTGGCATTGCTGATGGCCGGCAGCTCGCTCGGTTTCGCCTACACCGCCACACGGCCAAGTTCGATCCATTGGATCTACTACACACCGGACCGGCTCGAAGCGGAGTTGCAGGCTGGGCGCGTCGTGGTGCTGGACTTCACCGCCGACTGGTGCATCAACTGCAAAGTGCTGGAGTTTTCGGTGCTGGAAACTGAGGCGGTGACTGAAGCGCTGGCCGGCTCTGGGGTGAGCGCGATCAAGGTGGACCTGAGTTCCAGCGTCGCACCCGGTTGGAAGCTGCTGGAAGAGTACGAACGGGTGGCGATCCCGCTGCTGGTGGTTTTGCGACCGGACGGTCAGATCGTGTTCAGGCAGGAAGTTTACACATCAGCCCAGGTGGTCGATGCGATCGCCGAAGCAAAGCGGTAAACTTGCCCGCATGAGCCTGCAATCAAAACTCGCCGAACTCCAACTCACTTTGCCGCCCGTGACCCGGCCGGTAGCCAGTTACAAACCGGCCCAGCGCAGCGGCAATCTGATTTACGTCAGCGGGCAGTTGCCGCTGGTGGAGGGCAAGCTGCTGGCCAAGGGTCTGGTGGGTAGCGTCGTCACACTGGAGCAAGCGAAAAACGCCGCCGCCCGCGCCGCATTGCAGGGGGTGGCGATCATCGACGACGAACTGGCCGGCGACTGGTCGAAGTTCGTGCGCATCGTGCGCCTGGGTGTATTCGTGGCATCAGCACCAGATTTCATTGAGCAACACCTGGTCGCCAACGGGGCCAGCGATCTGCTGGCCCAACTGCTGGGTGAAGCGGGGCGGCATGCCCGGGCAGCAGTGGGCGTATCGAGCCTGCCCCTGGGTGCCGCGGTGGAAGTGGAGTTGATCGCTGAAGTGCGGTAGGGATTTCGCCACGGATGAACACAGATAGACACGGATTAATAACAATTTCATCCGTGTTCATCCGTGTTCATCCGTGGCTGAAAATCACCCCGCGATCTGATCGAGGGCGTCCAGCAGTGTGGCCAGTTGCTCGTCGGTGTTGAACGGCCCCGGGCTGATGCGAATGCTGCCGGCCGGGTAGGTGCCGATGCGGCGATGGATGTACGGCGAGCAGTGCAGGCCCGGGCGCACCGCGATCTCGAAGCTGTCGTCGAGAATCGACGCGGCATCCGAGGGTTCATAGCCCTGGATGTTGATGGAGATCGTGCCGACACGTCTTTTGGCATCGCGCGGGCCGTAGAGGATAAAGCGGTCGTCGTCAGCCACCTTGTCGATGATCGCCTGCACCATGTGCAGCTCGTGTGCGAGCGTTTTGCTCATGTCGTGGTCGATCACGTACTGCAGGCCCGCATCGAGGCCGGCCACGCCAACGGTGTTGGGTGTGCCGCCTTCGAGGTAGAACGGGTACAGCGCGGGCTGAGAGGGCGAGGAGGAATCGCCGCCCGTGCCGCCTTCGCGCCAAGGATGAAACGCAGCCGGGTGATCACCGCTTCCGCTGGAACTTGAGACAGGTTCGGGGCAGCGTGTGCCGACGTACAGCCCGCCGGTGCCGGTGGGGCCCAGCAGCGACTTATGACCGGGAAATGCGAGCAGGTCGATGTTCATCGCCTGGATGTCGATGGGCAACACGCCCGCGCTCTGGGCGCTATCGACGCAGAACAACAGGTCGTGCTCACGGGCGATCTTGCCCACGGCCGCGATGTCCTGGATGGTGCCCAGCACGTTGGAGGCGTGTGCCATCACGATCAGCTTTGTGTTGGGCTTAATCGCCTGGCGGATTTCATCAGGATCGACCAGGCCGTCCTCATCACAGGTCACACGGGTCAACTCGATGCCCCCGGAAGTAGCCAGCGATTGCAGCGGGCGGCTGACGGAGTTGTGCTCGAGCACGGTGGTGATCACGTGGACGCCGTGCGAGTCGGACAGCACGCCCTTGATCGCCATGTTCAGGGCATCGGTGCAGTTCATGGCGAAGATCAGGCGATGGTGATCGGGAGCGTTGAAAAAGCGGGCCAGCTTGAGGCGCGTCTGGTCCAGCTTCTGCTCCGCCCGCACGGCCATGCGATGGCCGGCCCGACCGGGGTTGGCCGCTTCGTGAGCCAGAAGTTGCGCCATGGCCTGGGCAACTTCCGGGGGCTTGGGGAAACTGGTGGCAGCGTTGTCGAAGTAAAGCATCGGGTATCGGGGCTCGGGGTTCGGGTATCGGTATTGATGCACTAAACAGCAGGCAGGCCTTGCACGCGACGCCAGGTGCTGAGCTGGCCCAGGTGGATGCCTTCGTGGGCGATCATGACGTAAGCCAGCACGGAGCCGATCTTGGGAAACGGTTTGCGCCAGCGCTCGATGGGCATGGGCTGGTCGAACAGTGATTCATCGGCGCCGGCCAGGGCAGTGGCGATGTCTTCGTGATTCTTCACCCACGCGGCCAGCAGTTCATCCTTGCCAGCGTAGAGCGAGGCGTCAGCTTCAGGCTTGGACTTCATGCCGAAGCGATGGTTCAGCGGGTCGTCGGGTGTTTTTTCCTGCAGCAGTGCCAGCAGCACGCCGTGATACGCGATCAGGTGTGACATCACCCACGCAGGATGATTTGTGGCCGGCGCGGGCTGGACGATCATCTGTGCCTGTGTCAGGTCGGCGATGAGCTTGCGGCCGTAGTCGCCGTTACGCTGCCAGGCGGACAGCAGTGATTCGATCCACACGTTCATGGTGTTACTCCGATTCAGAATCGCGGGGCAAAGCCGAGGCAGCGGCGCAGAGACTGCAACTGGCCGATGTGCATGGCGACGTGCGAAATGCCAAGAAAAATCACGGCATCGCCAACGGTCGGGGCGACGCGCTGCAGACGCTCGTGCGGGGTCGGCTCGGCAAGCGTTTCGTCACTGGCTTGCTCGAAAGCAGTGATCAGGGCGTCAAAGCTGGCGTCTAGAACGGCCAAACTCTCATCCTTGCTCGGATAGTCCGCGGGATTGGTGCTGGGAGTGGATCCCATGCCGAAGCGCTTGAGCCAGTTTTCGCTGACGGTCTGCTTGCCGGTGAGCAGTTTCACCGCGCCCGACAGCGACATGGCGATGTGCGGCAACTGCCAGGCGGCAGCGTTCATCGGCAAGCCCCGCTCGGTCTTGGGCATGGCGGTGAAGTCAGCCGGGCTGATATCTCCCACAAGTCCGCGCAGGGCGGACTGGTTGAAACGGATGTATTGCGGGATGGCGGACTTCATGTGCTCAGGCTCCCACGTACTTGGCGTAGATGCTGCGAGCGACGTTGGCTTCCTTGGTGCCCTTGACGATGGCCCGGCCGTCGGTGAAGAGGGTCAGCTCATAAGCGTTGCCGTTGTCGGTCAACTCGGCCCGGATCATGAACTTGTTGGCGGTCACCTTGCCGTGCTTGCGCAGGCGATCAGCGATTTCATCGAAGTTCATCCCATTGCCATTACCTGAGTGACTCTGTTTGTGCGTCAACTGCACGGCATTGCGGCCGCAGAGCGTAGTGGTGCTGGAACCGAAGTGGCCGTCGAGGAACTCGAACTTGCGATGCTTGCAGCAGGGACAATCGCCGACGTCGTAAGCCTTGGCGATCTTGAGCTGGCGGTAGGTGTTTTCCCACACGTCGATGTTGAGCATGGTGGGGCGCACCGCGGCGAAGTCACCGATGAGCACCTTGATGGTCTCGACGACTTCAAGGTTGGCGATGATGGAAACCACCGGGCCCAAAACGCCGGCGGTGTCGCAGGTGGGCGTGAGACCGGGCGGGGGCATCTGTTCGAAGATACAGCGCAGGCAGGGCGTTGCTTTACCCGCTTTTTCCCACAGTGAATCACTTCCGGGGGTGTGGGGCAGAATGGCGTATTGTGCGCCGAAGGTGCCGACCGCGCCGCCGTAGATGTAGGGAATGCCGTGCTTGACGGCGATGTCGTTGGCCAGGTAGCGGGTTTCGAAGTTGTCCACGCCGTCCACGATGATGTCCACGCGCGGATATTCGCTGCCTTCGGTCAGGCCGCAGTACCGTTCGAGATTGGCGTGATTGATGTCATCGACCACCGAGATGATCTCGATGTCGCTGTTGATGCCGGACAGTTTCTCCTTGGCGGCCGCCGCCTTGGGGATGGCGTTGGCGACGTCGGCTTCATTGAACAGAATCTGCCGTTGGAGATTGGTCATCTCGATGAAGTCGCGGTCGATGATGATCAATCGGCCGACGCCGGCCCGAGCGAGCATGGAAGCGTTCATCGTGCCCAGGGCTCCGCAGCCGAGGATCAGCGCGGTGGAACCCAGCAGCTTGCGCTGGGCGGCTTCGCCGAAGCAGGGAAGGAGGATCTGACGATGGTATCGGCCGAGGGATTGAGTCATGGGTGTTTTCGATTTTTGATTTTTGAATTTCGATTTTCGAATTAATCTTTCAAACGTCACCAGTGGCTAAACATTCGAAAATCACAATTCGAACATCGAAAATTGTTTCATCCTGCCACCAGGTCGCCACCGACCACGGGGTCAACCTTGACGCCGAGTTTTTTGAGCAGGGCCAGGGCGCTTTCCACGTCGGCTTCTTCGCCGGTAAACAGCACGGCCATGATGCCGATGTCGGCCTGCACGGAGGCCTGGCGAATGTCGAACTGGACCTTGGGGAAGGCCTGGGTCATCTTCCACAGGCAAGGCTCGTTCTGGCGTCCGCCTTCAAAGGTGAGCCAGATTTTTTGGGTGACGGTAGGCATTTGCGATTTCCGAATATCGATTTTCGCATGGATCTGCAAGCGTCACCTTTTGGGGAACATTCGCCAATCGCAATTCGAAAATCGAAAATTGATTTATCCGCCGGCAATGGCGGGGACGATGGCGACTTCGTCGCCGGCTTTCAGCGCGGTGTTGAGGTTGTCCAGGAAACGGATGTCTTCATCGTTGACGAACACGTTGATGAAGCGGTTTAACTCGTCATCGCTCTTGTAGAGACGCTTGCCGAAGTCGGGGTACTGGGCTTTAATCGAGCCGAGCACCTCGCCGACGGTGGCGCCTTCGACGTTCATGACACTCTGGTTGTCCACCTGGGGACGCAGAGCGGTGGGGATCTGGACGGTAACCGTGTCGGGCATGTTCAAACTCCTGAAGCGGTGGCCTTGGTGTCGGCATGGTGGGGTCGCTGCTCTTCGATCTGGTCGATCAACTGGTCGAAATCGTTGAGCCTGGCGTCGATGGTGGGTGCGGCAGCGAACTGGCCCTTCATCACTTCGACGGTCTTGAGTCCGTTGCCGGTGATGCAGACGCAGATCGATTCGTTGCTGGGGATCTTGCCGGACTGGATGAGCTTGATGGCGCAGGCGAGCGTGGTGCCGCCAGCCGGTTCGGTGAAGATGCCCTCGGTGCGGGCCAGCAGCTTGATGGCGTCGGTGATTTCCGGATCGCTGG
The DNA here is from genome assembly GCA_964471555.1 of uncultured Phycisphaeraceae bacterium. Taxonomy (GTDB): domain Bacteria; phylum Planctomycetota; class Phycisphaerae; order Phycisphaerales; family Phycisphaeraceae; genus JADLFV01. The sequence continues at coordinate 12,908 of CAYYGM010000042.1, read as the reverse complement.
CCGATTCGCCGGAGCCGCCGGAGCCGCGGACGACCTTGATGACGTAGTAACCGTCAGCGGGGTTGCCGATGGCGATGCTCTTGGCGATGGTGTTGGGCTTCTGCGGGTGGAAAAGGTCCTTGCCCTCGCGGATGGCGGCGACCACGGGGTTGCAGCCGGCCGCCTGGGCAGCGTGGATCACAGGGTTGGTGTCGTCAACGAGCCCGAGCTTGATGAACTCCTGGTAGCCCTTGAAAACCTTGGGCAGGATAGTGCCGCCGGCCACGGGCACGACGGTGTGCTGGGGCAGCTTCCAGCCCAGTTGCTCAGCGATCTCGTGGCCGTGCGTCTTGGCGCCTTCGGTGTAGAAGGTGCGCAGGTTGACGTTGACGATGGCCCAGTTGTACTTGTCAGCAATCTGCGAGCAGAGACGGTTGACATCGTCGTAGTTGCCCCTGACGCGCACGACGCGCGGGCCGAAGACGGTCATGCCGACCATCTTTCCCTCTTCCAGATTGTCCGGCACCACGACAAAAGCACGAATGCCCGCCGCCGCGGAGTGAGCCGCCACGGCATGGGCCAGGTTGCCGGTCGAAGCACAGCCCACGGTTTCGTAGCCGAACTCGAAAGCCTTGGTCAGGGCGACGCTGACCACGCGGTCCTTGTAGCTGAAGGTGGGATAGTTGGCTGAGTCGTCCTTGATGTACAACTCTTTGACGCCCAACTCGGCCGCCAGCCGATCGGCCCGGCGCAGCGGTGTCCAGCCCGAGTGCAGGCCCGCTTTCGGTTCGCCCTCGATCGGCAGCAGATCCTTGTAGCGCCACAGCGACTGCGGCCCGGCCTCGATGCTGGCGCGGGTGACTTTGCCCTTCATCCGCTCGTAGTCATAGGTTACTTCGACCGGGCCGAAGTCGACATCGCACACGGTGCGCGGCTCGATGGGGTATTGCTTGCCGCATTCCTTACAGGTCAGTGCTTGGACGTAGCTCATGTTGGCCTTCCCGTCAAAACAAAAAAACCCTTCTGCGATAAGAAGGGCTGGCACGCCTTGGGCAAAAATTCCGGGGCGGGGGCCGCTTCTTATCTTCCCCGACCGGCCCATGCCGACGGGTGGGAGTTCGCACCTAACCCCGCCAAAGGCGGGCGGTTGCGGTGGCTTCATCGGGCCCATCCCTCAGCCACTCTCGATAAGTCGCGTAGAGCTATTTGGTTGTAGATAGGCAAGTATAGGAAAAACCGCCCGTTCGGTCAAGAATCATTCCCATCATGTGTTCGCGTGGGGCCAACAATCTGTTCCGCAATACGGGTCGGCCGGCGTTGCCTCTTGGCAAAGAAAAAGCCCCACCGGATGGCGGGTCTTCGGGTTCGGTTCAGTAACAGCGGTCAGCAATCACCAGGCGAAGTGGGCGAAAGCCTTGTTGGCGTCGGCCATGCGGTGCACCTGGTCGCGGGTGCTCATAGCCTGTCCTTCGCCGTTGGCCGCATCCATCAGCTCTTTGCTCAGCCGCAGGTGCATGGGCTTGCCTTTGCCCGAGCGCGAGGCGCCGATGATCCAGCGGAAGGCCAGCGACTGCTGCCGCTTGCGGTTGACCTGCATGGGCACCTGGTAGTTGGTGCCGCCGACGCGCTTGGAGCGGACTTCCACGGAGGGCTTGACGTTGTTGACCGCCTTGTGGAAGACTTCCAGCGCGGTGGGCGTGCCCTTGGTGCGCTTCTCGATCTCATCCATGGCCCGATAGACCACGCGCTGGGCCACGGACTTCTTGCCGTCGCGCATGATGCAGTTGATGAAACGGGACAGAACCTTGTCGCCGTAGCGGGGGTCGGGCTGCAGTTGTTGTTCGGAGTGGGTACGTCGGCCGGCCATGTCGGCTCCTTTCGGCTCATCCCCCTGCCCCCGGAAGTTGGTCCGGGTTCAGGGCATCTGTTCACCGCCCGATTGCGGGGCGATTACTTGCCGGGGTATGAAAAAAAGCGCGAAGCGATCTTCGCGTCTGAACGTTTAACCTTTGGCGCGCTTGACGCCGTACTTGCTGCGACCCTTCTTGCGGCCGTCGACACCCAGGGTGTCCAAGCTGCCGCGGACAATGTGGTAGCGCACGCCGGGCAGGTCACGCACGCGGCCGCCCCGCACCAGCACGATCGAGTGCTCCTGCAGGTTGTGGCCCTCGCCGCCGATGTAGGCGGTGATCTCTTTGCCGTTGCTCAGACGCACACGGGCGACCTTGCGCAAGGCGGAGTTGGGCTTTTTGGGCGTGACGGTCTTAACCTGAAGGCACACACCGCGGCGCTGCGGGCTGGAGTCGAGATCCTTGACCTTGCTCTTGGCCTTGGGCGTGCGGCGGGGATTGCGGATCAGTTGGTTGATCGTCGGCATGTCGTTAGGGTCCAATCGGTTTCGAGCAAAGCAGTATAGCCTGTTGCGGGCAGGCCTTGCAAATCCACCAGCGAGCGGGGCGCAGGGTGGCCGCAAACCTCATTCCATAGCCGGCGAGCTACGCTCGCCGGGCTTCCCGGGCTTCCGCCCCCTGCGCCGCCCGGCAGCATAGCGGCGGCGATAGGTGTCCACCAGCACAGCCGCCACGATAACCGCCCCGGTGATGATCCGCTTGGAGGGCTCGCTGACGCCCACCTGGGCCAGGCCCGTCTGCAGCAGGGCGATGATCAACACCCCGAAAAAGGTGCTGATGACCGATCCCCGCCCGCCCATCAGGCTCGTGCCCCCGATCACCGCCGCCGCGATGGCGGATAGCTCCATGGCGATGCCCGCGTTGGGGTCGGCCGAGGACAGCCTCGCCGATTGGAACACGCCGCCCAGCCCGCTGAGCAGACCGGCTATGACGAAGACGTACACCTTGATCGAACGGGTGTTGATGCCGCTGAGACGGACCGCCTCTTCGTTGGTGCCGATGGCGGTCATGTAGCGGCCGAAGACGGTGCGGGTCAGGACCAGGTGCCCGACGATGACCGTGGCGGCGGCGGCGAGAAAGGCGGGGGTGATGCCCAGGCCGCGGATCGGCTCGGCGATGGCGTCCAGTTGCGAGCCGATGTACTTGGTCTGCGAGTTGGTGATGCGATAGGCCGCACCGCGGGCGACCTCCATCATGCCCAGCGTCACGATGAACGACGGCACCGACCACCAGGATGAGATGCCGCCGTTGACAAAACCCACCATCGCCCCGACGCCCATCGCGGCGCAGATCGCCAGCGGCAGCGGCCAGCCCCAATCCACCAGCACGACCCCCATGGCCGTACCGCTCAGGGCCAGCACCGCGCCCACCGACAGGTCGATGCCGCCGATCATCAGGACGAACGTCATGCCCACCGCCAACGCGGTTAAATCCGGCACCTGATTGGCAATGGTGGTGAACGTGCGCAGAGACAGAAAGTGATCGCTCAGCAGCGCAAACAGGACGACCAGCCCGATCAGTACGCCGGTCATGCCCAGGTATTCGGGGTTGACCAGTCGCCTGATCGTGCCCCAAGCTGTCTTGCCGCCTGCTTGCGACACCGGTAGTCCCTTTCGCTTACGAATCGCTGTTTCCGGTCACGGCCGCTTCCACCAGGCGATGCCGGGACACTTCATCCAGCTTGAAGTCGCGCACGATGCGCCCGCGATGCACCACGGCAATGCGATGACAGATCATCATCAACTCATCAAAATCGCTGGACACCACGACCACGCCTTTGCCCTGCGCCGCCAGGTCGTAGATCAGCCGGTGCACCTCCGCCCGGGCCGCCACGTCGATGCCGCGCGTCGGTTCGTCGAACAGGAACACCTCCGCCCCGCGCATCAGCCAGCGCCCGATCAGCAGCTTTTGCTGGTTGCCGCCGCTCAGTTCACCGATGGGTTGCTCGATGCCGTTACAGCGCACGTGCAGCAGATCGACGAAACGGACAGCCTCGGATTCTTCACGGCCGCGTTTCACCCAACTGTGCCCGGCCGCCATGCGAGGCAGGCAGGCGAGTGTGGTGTTGGCGCGGACGGACAGGGTTGAAAGAATGCCGTCGCGCTTGCGGTCCTCAGCGATCATGGCCAGCCCGGCCTGGACGGCGTGGCGCGGGGTGGCGTAGCGGCAGGGGGCTTGTTCGCCGAGATGGACTTGCCCGGAATCCGCGCGATCCGCTCCGAAGACAGCCCGCAACAATTCGGTGCGACCCGAGCCCACCAGTCCCGCCAGGCCCAGAATTTCGCCGCGTTTGACCTCGAAGCTGGCATCGCTCACCGCGTTACCAGCCGAGAGGTGGTTCACGCGCAGAGCGTCGGCAGCATGTACCGGCGGCCGCGGACGGTCAGCTTCCATGCGCCGCGCATCGCCTGCCATGTGAGCGACCATCGCCGACTGAGGCAGTGCCGTGGCCCGATCGCTGGCAGCCACCCGGCCGTCACGCAGCACGGTGGTCCAGTCAGCGAGCCGCTCGATCTCCTCCATGCGATGGCTGATGTAGATGATGGCCACGCCCTGGTTTTTGAGATTGGCGATCTGCTCGAAGAGGATTTCCGATTCCGATCCGGTCAGGGCTGCGGTCGGTTCGTCGAGGATCAGCACGCGGCAGCGATTGGCCAGGGCCGCGGCGATGGCGACCAGTTGCTTTTTGCCCACGCCCAGTTCACCCACCAGCGTGGCGGGATTGAGTTCACCGATGCCGATCTGCTCCAGCACTTTGCTTGCCGCGCGGTTCATGCTGTGCTGGCGGGCGAAGCCGAGCATATTCGGAATGCGACCCAGGTGGATGTTCTCCGCCACGGTCAGCGTATCGACCAGCATCAACTCCTGGTGCACCATGTCGATCCCGGCCGCCAGCGCGTCATGGCGTCCGGCAGGCTGATAGGGCTTCTCATCGAGAGTGATACGACCAGCATCAAACGGCGTGATGCCGCAGAGGATTTTGGCCAGCGTGCTTTTGCCGGCCCCATTCGCGCCGACCAGAGCGTGGACCTGGCCTGCCGCGACGTCGAGGTCCACGTCGATCAGCACGGGAACCGCGTAGCTTTTGCACAGTGACCTGATGCTCAGCATGGACGGCTCACGGGGTTTGCCAGAGCGTGTCAGCGGTCACGATGTCCACCGGCGTCTGGCGATCGCTGGGCGTCTGGCCGGTCTCGATGATGGTCAATGCGTGCTCGATGCCCTCGACAGCCAGGCGGTCGGCGTGTTGATCAGCAGTGGCGACGACCAGTCCATCGCGCAGCGGGCCGTGGATCGCTTCGATGTTGTCAAAGCCGACGATCTTGACCTTGCCCTGGCGACCTGCCGCCTTGACGGCCGCGACCGCGCCCAGGGCCATGTTGTCGTTGCAGCAGAGAATGGCATCGATGTCAGGATGTTCGTTGAGCATGGCAGCCGCGATGGTGTTGGCTGGGCCCATCTCCCACTGGCCGCTCTGGACGTCGATCACTTCGATGTTCGCCTCTTTCATCGCATCTTCAAATCCCATGCGCCGCTGCTGGCTGTTAAAGGCGCTGGGCACGCCCTCGATGATGACCACCTTGGCCCCCGCAGTCAGCACCTTGGCCAACACCTCGCCCACCGCCTTGGCGCCGGCTCGATTGTCAGGCCCGACGAAGGGAATGCTGATGCCTGCCTCGGCCAGCACGTCGGCGTCGAGACGATTGTCGATATTGATCACCACAACCCCGGCTTCCATGGCGCGGCGGCAGGCGGGCACCAGGGCCTTGGAGTCGGCCGGTGCAATCACGATGGCATCGCAGCCCTGGCTGGTCATCTCCTCGATCAGCGACACCTGCCGGGCCAGGTCGCGCTCATCCTTGATGCCGTTGACGATCAGGTCGTAGCGCTCGGCGTTGGCGGCATGGTGTTCTTCGGCACCCTTGGCCATGGTGGCGAAAAATTCGTTGGCCAGCGACTTCATGATCAGGGCGACACGCGGCTTACCCTTGCTCGCAGCGCTGCCGGTGGAAGTCGTGCCCTGATCGCAGGCGGGCAGGATCAGACAGAGCGCCAGCAGAAGGAACAAAGCGATAGAGCGGATCGTGGACATGTAGCTATTCCTTGCATTCAGCGGGTGATAAGTCATTTTGGCGGTTGACTGGCCAGCATCATCATCGCTTCACACACCCGAATCACCTGGTCCTGGGTCACCATCAGGTAACGGTGCGGGCCCAGGTTGTCAGCGCTGAAGAGGGTCTGGCCTTCGTCGTTGAACTGAGCATGGCCGGGCAGAGAGAGATTGAAGTACCCGCACTGGGGACGAATGGCGTAAAGCGCGCTGGTCAGGTCCCAGGTCGAGCGGTCGTGTGGTTTGTGGTGGCTCCAGGCACGGTAAGCATCCGCGATCGGGTGATCGGGCACGTAATCGAAATCCTGCACGATGCTGCGCCAGGGAAACTTGATGATTTCGCCGACCTCGTAACCGCTGAAGACAATCGGCGTGGGCCAGTCGGCAGCGAGCTTCTGAGCGGCGGGGATATCCTTGGCGATGTTGAACTCCTTGACGCCGATGCGCCCGTTCAGCGGCGCGAATTGCCCGCCCATCACCGAAAGCAGCTTCACCTTCTGCCGGACCAGATCGATCCCGTTCAGCGGCGAGTGTTCGTCCATGGGGCTGTCCAGCAGTCGGGCCAGGTTCGTGGAGAAGCCGACCTGGATGATGGTGACCGAATGGTCGGGTTGCCGGCTTAGCACCTGACGCAACAGGCCCACCGCTTCGGGGGCGTCATCTCCGCTGAGCAGGTCGTGGGGGTAAACGAATTGGCCGTCACGTTTTTGCTCAACGATTTGCTGGTAAACCAGCTTTTCACGGGCGAATCCGTCGTGGACCATGCCGATGGGCGTGTCGGGCCGGCCGTAGAATGTGTTGACCGCATCGATAAATGGTGCAACAAGCGGATTGTCGGTGGTGATAGTAACGGCCAGCAGTTCGCACTCGTCGCGGTCAGCCAGGGCATGGATCATCGCCAGGGCCAGGGCATCGTCGATGTCGCCGCCCATGTCGGTGTCGTAGATGACCAGGGCCGGTTCCGGCTGCGGCAGGGGGGGCGGATCGTTTGTCTTGACGTTCGGTTGTTCGGCGATCACCTGCCCGGTCAGGATGCACGCGATCAGACACAGGCAGAGTTGGCAGGTGTTCTTCATGCTTAAACCTTCAGTGTTGACGCGAAACGTGGCCGATTGATTGAAGACTATACCGGATTCAGTCAGACATTCGCACGGATCATTTCTCCATGATTTGCCGGCGCAGCACCATGCCCCGGGCCGCGGACAACGATGAGGCTGCCAGGTAGCAATCGAGGAAACGGCCCAGACCAAAAGATTGCAGGGCGGCGCTGTCCTCCGGGTAGCGCATCAGCGGTTTGAAGTTGCGCACGCGCAGCCCCACAGGCAACGGCCCGCGGCGAAAACGCGCCTCCGACAAATCTATCAGCCCCAGCCGGCCGTCCGGCAGTAACAGCACGTTGCCCAGGTGGATCGCCCGAAAGTAAACGCCCCCGGCGTGCAATTGGGCCAGGAAGCGGGCCATCGGCTCCATCAGCTTCGCATCCTCCGTCGCCGCCTCCCGCAGCGTGCGCCCCGGCAGAAAATCGTAGATCACGATGTCCCGTTGGATATGCGGGACTCGCCGCACCTCGTGCACCTTGACCGCGGGGATGTTCAGTTGCGCCAGTCTGTTCGCCGCATCCGCAAAGCGGCGGGCATAGGGGCGGAACAGGCTCGAACTGAACCGTCTCTTGCGGCGAAACAGCTTCAGCACCCGTCCGTCAGCCAGTTGCAGCACCTTGTCACCGTGGCGATCGCGGCTGAGCACCGTGGCCCCGTGCGTCAATGGCCCGTATTGGTCAGCCGTCATCCGTTGCACGCCGCCATCGTCGTGCGGGGGACGATCAACGTCAAGAATCGGTTAGCATGGCGCTATGATCGAGGTGCGGCCGGACCTGAAGAACGTGTTCAGCCAGGACAGCGTGGATGCGTTCCTGGCCATCGATGACCAGGTGGTCCGCTCCGCCCGCTCGCGCAGCATCGGCCGCTTCAAGGCTGCCGGTCGCGGCTTTTACATCAAGAAGCATCGGCCGTGCGGCTGGTGGGCGATTCTGGACGACTTGATCCACGGCCGCCCGCCGCACATCGGGGCCCGGCCGGAGTACAAAGCGATCCGCGCCTGCGAGCGGCTGGGCATTGCCACCATGCGCATTGCAGCCTTCGGCCAGGAAGGGGCAGGCCCGGGGCAGAAGTCGTTTCTGATCACCGATGAGATCGTGGATAGCCCGAGCCTGGAAACGCTGTGCGCCGACTGGAAAACGAATCCGCCGCCGTTTGATCTCAAACGCAAACTGATCACCGCCGTGGCCAGGGTTGCCCGCACGTTGCATGAAGGCGGCGTCAACCACCGCGACTTCTACCTCTGCCATTTCCTGCTCGATCCAGCCGCGACACAGCAGCCGCACCTGATCCTGATCGACCTGCACCGGGCCCAGGTCCGCCGCCGCACACCGCGCCGCTGGCAGGTCAAGGACATTGCGGGCTTGTACTTCTCGGCGATGGATGCCGGACTGACACAGCGCGACCTGCTGCGCTTCATCGCCATCTACGGCCGCCGGGACCGGATCTTCTGGAGCGCAGTGCGACGGCGGGCAAGATGGACGTACAGGAAAAACTTTGGCAAATGCCCAATGACCAATGCCCAATGACCAATACCTTGCGGCGGCGATGCCTTCCCAATTGGGCATTGGGAATTGTTCATTGGTCATTCCCCCGCCGGCATCTGCTCAATCATGCGTTCGATGTAACGCAAGGCGTTCAGTTCGATCCGCACCTGCTTGAGATCAGGCGGTTCGGCAGCGAACAGCGCCGCGATGCGATCGAGGTGAGACTTCCGCTGCTGGTCAGCCCAGGTGCGAAGCGCAGCCAGTGCGTCGGCATCCGAGCTTGCGATCGCATCCTCCATGCGCTCGCGGACGTCCATCATGTCCATCAGCAGGTCCGGCGGCAGGGTGTTGTCATCCTGCTTGGCTGAGCCGCCCAGCATCCGCAACAGGGCGTTGGCCCGCTGCTCGGGATCGGTCAGCGTGCGGTAGGCATCATTGAGCAGGGCAGCTCGGTCGGCGGCCTCGGCCTGTTCGAGAGGGTCGGCGAAGCGATCGGGATGCGTGGCGGCCGCGGCGGACAGGTATCGCGCGTGAAGCTCAGCCTCATCCAGGTCAAAACGCGGCGGCAGGCCCAGGATGGCGAACGGATCACTCATGACAGGAGTGTACCCGATGCCTTTACTGAATTATGATGTCGGCCACAATCCGAACCTGACTAACTTCCGGGGGCAGGGGGCGGGCGTGGCGGAATTGGCAGACGCGCCAGATTTAGGTTCTGGTGGGCAAAACCCGTGGAGGTTCGAGTCCTCTCGCCCGCATTGACAATCTCTGATTGCTGATTGTTTGATTGCCTGAATAGTCAATGAGTGATCGGAAGAAGGTGCAGACAGCCGACACGCCATTCCCGCATTCAAGCATTCAAGCAATCAGGCATTCTTGTCCGTCTCGGTCGCCGCCTGTTGCGGCGGCTCGCTGATCTCGCTGCCGGCGGACATGCTGGGCATCGCGGGCACCTGAATGCGCATACCGCAATGGCGACAGCGGACGCTTTTGCCGCGGGCCGACTGCGGGACGCTGAGAACCTTGCGGCAGGACAGATTCGGACAAATCATTCGTACCAGGCCGCTGCTCATGTCTGGCGCTCCTTGGGTGGCGGTTGCCCCACATCGGACCTTATCGACCCGATCGAGTGCCCACTTGACCCCTGTTTCGGCCGTGATCGTGGCCCATTGCTTCCCCGCCCCGGTGTCGGCCGCTACGATGAGCAGACCACCGACGCGCCAGAGCCCGATATGAGCAGCAACCCTCCCGCCCGGAACTGTCTGATCATCATCTTCGGAGCCACCGGCGACCTGACCAATCGCAAGCTGATTCCCGCCCTGTACTACCTGTGGGACCACGGCCTGGCCCCGGAAAACTTCGCCGTGCTCGGGGTCAGCCGCAGCGAATACAGCGACGATTCCTTCCGCGACATGCTGCACGATTTCGACCCGCAAGCCTACGATGCCGGCAAGTGGGCGGAGTTTGCCAAGCGCCTGCACTATCACGCTGCCGACTCGACCCAGGATCAACCCTGGGGCGGCATCCGCGATCGCATCACCGCCCTGGCTGACGAGCACAAGACGGGCAACGATTACCTGTTCTATCTGTCGGTGGCCCCGCAGCATTTTGAGCCGATCATCCAGAACATCGGGATCAGCGGCTTGGTAACCGAGGGCCGGCTGTTCTGCTCGATCGGCGATGATCGCCCGTGGCAGCGCATCGTGGTGGAAAAACCCTTCGGCACGGACCCCAAATCCGCGGTGCATCTGAACAACGTGCTGGGCGAAGTGTTCGACGAATCAGCCATCTATCGCATCGACCACTACCTGGGCAAGGAGTTGGTACAGAACCTGATGGTGGTGCGGTTTGCCAATTCCATCTTCGAGCCGATCTGGAGCCAGCACTTCATCGACCACGTGCAGATCACCGCCAGCGAGACGGTGGGCGTGGAAGGTCGCGGCAGCTACTACGATTCGCCCGGCGGCGGGGCCATGCGTGACATGGTGCAGAGCCACCTGCTGCAGGTGCTGGCCGTGATGGCCATGGAGCCGCCGGTGAGCCTGTCGGACGTGGACGTGCGCACGGAGAAGATCAAGGTGTTCAAGGCCCTGCGCGTGCCGAAGTTCGACGAGGTGCCGCACATCGCGGTGCGCGGCCAGTACGGCCCGGGCCAGATCGACGGCAAAGCGGTGCCCGGCTACCGCACGGAAAAAGGCGTCAACCGCCAGAGCCAGACCGACACCTACGCTGCCCAGCAGTTCCTGGTGGACACCTGGCGCTGGGGCGGCGTGCCGTTCTATCTGCGCAGCGGCAAGGCGATGACCCGCAAGATGACGCAGATCGTGCTGTTCTTCAAGCCCACGCCGCACGTGCTGTTCCGCGAGCAGGCCAAGCGTTTGAAGTCCAACCAGATCGTCATCAACATCCATCCCAACGAAGGCATCCGCCTGCGTTTCGAGGGCAAGGTGCCGGGCACGGGGCTGAAGATCAAGGATGTGGTGATGGAGTTCGACTACCGCGAACAGTGGCAGGTCGAGCCGCCGGACGGCTATGCGACGCTGCTGCTGGATGCGATGCGCGGCGACCAGACGCTGTTCAAACATCGCGACGAGATCGAGGCCGCGTGGTACGCTGTGCAGCCGGTGCTGGATTATTGGCAGGAGAATCCGGCCGATGATTTCCCCAACTACGCGGCCGGCACCTGGGGGCCCAGCGCGTCGGATGTGATGATGGCCAAAGCGGGGCGGTACTGGCACAATGATTGAAATGAATTTTAGATTTTAGATTTTCAAATTTAGATTTGATTGCGGCATGGCGCTGTTTGGTGAAACAATCGTGGAGGCGGAGCACGAGGAGCTGTTCGAGGCCCTCGGGCGCGAGCTGGGTTATGCCATGCACTCGGCGGTCAACGCCCGGGAGGTCTGCCACATCGCGCTGTCCGGCGGCTCGACTCCTGAGCCCTTCTACATGCGACTGGTCACCGATCCCCTCTTCCGGGGTTTGCCCTGGGACAGTGTGCACGTGTGGATGGTCGATGAGCGGCGGGTGTCGGAGACCGATTCACGCAGCAACTTCAAGATGCTGCGTGAGTGCCTGGTCGATCACGTGCCGGTCAAGCGACGGAGCATTCATCCCATGCCGGTGCTGACACCTGATCCTGCTGCCGCCTATGAGCAGGAGATGCGCGATCACATCGTGATTCCGCAGGGCACGATGCCGCGATTTGATTTCCTGCTGCTGGGCATCGGTCAGGACGCCCACACTGCCAGCCTTTTCCCCGGCTCAGCCGCCCTGGACGTGACCGATCGCTGGATCACGGTCAACGAAGGCCCGCGCGTGACGCCGCCGCCGCGATTGACGATGACCTATCCGCTGATCAACGCCGCCCGCCAGGTGGCGGTGCTGGCCACGGGCGCCGACAAATCGCAGGTCATCGCCCGAGTTCGTGACGCCGAGAAGCCCGACCCTCGGAAGATGCCGATCACCGGCGTCCGTCCAAACAACGGGCAGATGATCTGGTTCCTCGACGAAGCCGCCGCAGGTGTCACCGGCCCACTCACCTGAAATACCGCACGTTGTACGTAATGATCGGTTCAATCAACTGACCTAATGCTCATGGCGTGAGGTTGGCTTTGATCTACATCATCCTCGGTGAACCGCAAACTGCAAGAGGGGCATACTTCTGCGTTAGCGGGCAACTCACTCCCGCAGGCGGGACATCCTCCAGACGCTACTGAATTAGAGATATCTGTATCCTGCGAAAGGGGCTGATCGTCAGTAGCGGATGTCGCCTCAGTTCCGAAATGCATGTTGGCGGCCGGTGACCTGAGGGCCTTAACACATATCACGTAGATGATGATCGAAAGAAAGAACTCTGTGATCGCATACTTTGATGGTGTTTCTTGCACATACACCACTATGCCGTTGATCATGATGACCAACGGAGTGAAGATCAGATAGGCACTTCGAGCCCAGGTGTATCCCCGAAGTAATCCCCAGCCCATGAATCCATAGAACAGCGAGGGAACCAACACCATAATCGACTTCACAATGTAGACGTCATCATCGTCTTCAAAACCCATCTTCACCAGAAGCATGAATGCGATGATGGTCCCCAGGATTCCGCCTAGCATGAATAGCGAGCCGATCACATTGACGCCAGTGGGTATGGAGATGTCCACTGGCGCATTGGGTGTCTGCTGATCCGAAACCTGTTCTGATGGGGTCGCATGTTCTTCCGTCGTCGGTTCAGTAGTCATTGCGCCCCTTTCAGAAAAGACGTGCCCCCTAAGTTCGACTTTCGCACTTTTCGGAGGCTGTGATGGCTTGATGATCTACAAAT
>CAYYGM010000041.1:2402-31190 GCA_964471555.1 uncultured Phycisphaeraceae bacterium | reverse complement strand
GAGCAACACATCGACCAGCCGGGTATATCTGGAAAGCCAGTCACAGAGCCCACAGAGGCTCAGAGGCACGGAGTAGACCAGGATGATGATTCGACCCGCGCGACTTTCTCTGCGCCTCCGCGCCCTCTGCGATGGTTTTGTCATTCGTGCAAAAACCGGCCCATCATCATTGCGTCAAACGCCCTTGAGGTGGAGAATACGACTTGCCGGTTGGGAGCCTGCTTCCGGGGGCGGGGGTCCGCGGGCGGCCGGCAACTGAGCCTTTTTCGTTAGGCGTCTCAAGTCCCCCTTGCTGTGAGAACGCGTTGTGCCCGAACCGTGGGTTAATTTTTCAGATACCCGCAACGAAATCGATCAGGTGATCTTGCTGCGCCCTGACCAACGCGAACGAATTCACATATACCGTCGTTCAGACGGTAGCTTCGGCCGACGTAACTTCGTGCGGGTCGCCGATGAGTACTACAAGGGATGGACGGTCGGCACCGATTGGGGCCACCACTACGACAGCGTGGCCACTGCACTTCGTGAAGCTCGCGGAGACTTCCCGTGGATTGCGGCGATGTTCGACGCCTAACCAGTGGCTGCCCGCCCAGGCGGATCGTTGACAGTTGACCGGCGACGCCCGCGATGGACAATGATGTTGTCGGTTGAAAGTCTGCTTCCGGGGGTCTGCGGGCGGCCGACAACGAGCTTACTCGTCAGGCCCGGGAAGAACATAGAAGAGAACACGATGAGTAACGAACAGGCGTCACCTGCGACCAAAGGTGTTACGGTGAAGTTACTTTCTACACTCGACCTTGGCCCTGAGATCGAGGGCATGGCCGGGCGCCAACTGCGCATGCGTATGGTGACCATCGAGCCTGGAGGTGTCTTCGGCCCGCTTCACGACCACATAGACAGGCCGGGCATCGTCTACATCCTGCAGGGAACGATCACGGACCATCGAAACGGCGTAGCCACGGACTATGGGCCGGGCGTGGGCTGGCCCGAAGACAGGAACACCTTACACTGGCTTGAAAACAGAGGAACGATTCCGGCGGTGGAAATCTCGGTTGATATAGTCAGGCAACCGTAAGATCGGGGACCGAGACTGGGTTTGTGCCGAGTAACGGGGTCTGATCTCGTGTTATGGCTCGCATTCGTGAAGGGCTGGCGTGAAACCGATCAAACTGCGACGCACAACGTTGGCCTGGGTGACCATCGGGGTGATCGTCGCGGTCGCTGTGGTGCTGCTGCGCACGCAGGGGCGGGTGTGGTTTTGCGCCTGCCAGCACATCATGGTCTGGTCGGGCGATGTCTGGAGCGAGCACAATTCCCAGCATCTGCTGGACCCCTACAGCTTCACCCACCTCAGTCACGGCCTGATCTTCGCCCTCCTGTTTCTGGCACTGCCCATCACGCGGCGGTGGTCGCTGCCCTGGCGCCTGGCGGCCGGCGTGAGCATCGAAGCACTGTGGGAAGTGGTCGAGAACTCGTCATTCATCATCGACCGTTACCGCGAAACCACCATGGCACTGGGCTACAGCGGCGATTCGATCACCAACTCGCTGGGCGATGTGCTGTGTTTCATGGCGGGCTTCGTGTTGGCCAGTCGGGTGAAGTGGTACTGGTCGGTGGGGTTGTTTGTGCTGATGGAGTTAGTTCTGCTGGCGACGATCCGCGACAACCTGACGCTGAACGTGCTGATGCTGCTTTGGCCGGTGCAGGCGGTCAAGCAGTGGCAGATGGGCGGCGCGTGAGAAAATAAACAAATCGCGCGCGTTTCTGCTGATCAACCAAAACAATCACTGAGGGCGCAGAGGCTCAGAGGCACGGAGAAAGGCTCAAAGCCATGCCATTCAATGTCTTGCTCTGTGCCTCTGTGCCTCTGTGCCTCCATGTGCTCTGTGATTGTTTTTCTGCAAGGATCACTCCTGGGCGTCGCCCCGCTGTTGATCGAGCCAGATCAGACCGGTGTGGATCATGCCGAACACGTCGCCGTGCCAGCCGTGGCCGCCTTCGTAAGAGACCAGTTCGACGGTTGCCTTGTTGCGGCGCAGGGCTTCGTCCGCCCACTGGGCGAAGCGGTATGGTGTCACGCGATCCTGCGGTGATTGCAGCAGGTAGAACGCCCGGCCCTCGGCGTTGGACAAGGGCGGCAACTGGTCGGGTTTGAAGACCGACATGGCGATCATTGAGCCGGTGATCGGCGTCTGCTTGAGCAGTGCGGCCGTGTACGCGGCCGGTCCGCCCGACGACCAGGACAGTGTGAAGATGCGGCTGCGATCCACCGCCAGATCGGCCGCCAGTTGCTCGATGACCGCCTCGATGTACTGCTCAGTGGTGAACTCAGCGTGCTCGCGGCGAGCATTGAGGGCGGTGGGCCAGACCACCTGCTGCCTGTCGTGCCATTGGACTGCAATCAACTGCACGGTCAGATAGCTGGGCGGTGCGGCGAATTTGTGGATGCGCTGGATGAAGGGCATGAAATCCTCACCGCCATCGCCGCCGGGCAGCACCAGCAGCAGACCATAGCCGTCCTCCGGCGGTTTCTTCTCCGCATCGTGACCGATGAGCGTGAAGACCATGCGCGGCTGATCCTGCACCATCATGCGCTCGGCCGATACATCGGCGATGTCTTCCTGGGCTGCCAACAACGAGGACAACACTAGCGGGATGAAGAAGCAGATACGAATGATCATGATTGATTCTTGCATCATTACAGAACCCTAGGTTTATTGATTCCCCTGCTTAGCTTGGCGCAGCATCTCGGTGGCCTCGACGTTGCCCGGATCGCTCTGGAGGATGCGCTGCAGCCACTGTGTGGCGTCGTCATAGCGCTTTTCCAACAGATACAACCGGGCCAGGCCCCACCAGGCGGCCGGGGCATTGGGGGCAGCCTTGAGCAGCCATTTTTCCGCTTCGTCACGATGATCCTGTGCCAGTTCAAGCTGGCCCATACCGTTGAGCGCCGCGGCGTAATCGGGGTCGATGGCCAGACACTTTTGAAATGCTTCGCGGGCGGCATTGGCTTTGCCGGCGTTGAATCGGCTCCAGCCCAGGCCGTTCCAGGCATTGCTCAGTTGCGGGTCCAGATCAACCGCATGCTGAAACTTGAACTCGGCGGAGGCGTAGTCGCGGGCCTGCCAGAGTCGCCAACCTTCACCGCAGAAATCGGCTGCCTGCTCGGCGTTGGAGATGTTGACGTTGGAGCTGGTTCCCTGCGACAGCAACAAGGCGGTGCTGACGACAGCGATGATGGTGGTGATCCCCGCCAGCACAGCGAAGCCGATGGCGCGACGGCGCCAGCGGGTGATTTCATCGCGCTGCAAAGAGGCGGCGAGGCGCGGCGTGGTCTCCAGCAGCGCGGCATCAAGCTGTTGATCTTCCGGTGCGGGCGGCATGGTGGACTCCTAAATCGACTTGATGATGGCGGCGGCGCGCTGTGGTTCGAGTTTGCCATCGCTGACGGCATCGAGAATCGTGCCCTTGACCTGGCGCGTGCGGGCGATCTGGTCGCGCAGGGCCACGATCACTTTGTCCAGCCTGCTGCGCACTGTGGGGTACGACACGCCGGTCTGCTCAGCCATGGTCTTGAGATTGCCCCCCGCCAGCACGAACATCTCGATGAAACGCTGATGCTCCACCGGCAACTCACCCAGGCGGTTCATGGGGAAGTCCGCTTCGACCTGCACCCGACAGGCATCGCAGCACATCCGCGTCACCCGCATGGGGCCGTGGCAGTAAGGGCAGTCGCCATCGACCCGGGAAACGGCTGCGTCCCCGCTGCTCTGGGGGGCTTGCTCGTGGTCAGGCTGGGAGGCGGGAGGCTTCATTTGATTAATTTTTCAATGTCGAAGGCTATAATAAATCAATAATTTGAAGTTTTCAATACACAGAACTTCATTTATTTGATTATTTTTGCCCAACTTCTCGCAAACCAGGGAGATGGCTTGGACCATGGGGTATCATGCCTGCACTGAATTCGCCAACTGCCAGGATCGACACAATGGATGGTGCGATCACCGACCGAACCCCTCCTCCCTCGCCTGCGTCCATAGACCGCGTCCCGCCCGAGATCGATCTGCGCCACCTTCAGCGCATGACCGACGACACCGGCATGTTTCAGCACAGCCTGTTCGCGGTGCCCGATCGCAATCACGGCTACTGCATCGACGACAACGCCCGGGCCCTGATCGCCGGCCTGCTGCACGCGAAATTGTTCGGCTATGACGAAGACACGCTGCCGTTGATGCGCTACCTGACGTTTCTGACCTATGCTTTCAACGACGATACCGGCAGCTTCCGCAACTTCATGAGCTTCGACCGGCGCTGGCTGGAGCCCGAAGGCAGTCACGACAGCCAGGCCCGCACCATGTGGGCGTTGGGATTGACCGTGAAGCTGGCACCCAACGATGCGGTGCGCGATCTGGCCAATCACCTGATTGAAAAGGCCCTGCCGGGATTGGAGAAGCTGGCGTACATCCGTTCCTGGGCGTTCCTGGTGATCGGCTTCAGCGCCATGCTGGAGGCGCGGGATCATCATCGCGTGCGCGAGCTGCGCGACGATCGCGCCAACTGGCTACTCGACTCGTTCAACCGTGCCGCCAGCGATGATTGGCCGTGGTGGGAAGACACAGTGACCTATGCCAACGCCAAGCTGCCGCAGGCGATGCTGGTGGCGGGCAAGGCGATGAACGATGACGCGATGATCGACGCTGGTTGCCGGGCCTTGAGCTGGCTGCTGCAAGTGCAAACCGCGCCCGACGGGCACCTGAGCATCATCGGCAACGCCGGTTGGCTGACCCGTGATGGCAACAAGGCCGACTTCGCCCAGCAGCCGATCGAAGCCCACGCCATGGTCGAAGGCTGCCTGACCGCCGCCCGCGTCACCGGCGACCGCCGCTGGATCGACCACGCCTGGCGCTGCTTCGACTGGTTCCTCGGCAAAAACGACCTGAATCTACCGCTCTACAACCAGCAGACCGGCGGCTGCCACGATGGTCTGGAATCCTACGGGCTGAACCAGAACCAGGGCGCCGAGTCGATCCTGGCCTACCTGATCAGCGCGCTGGAACTGCACGCGGTGAGCAATGGCTGATGTCTGATCCTGCTCTGCGAAGCTGCGCCTCGCTGCGCAGCACGAGTTGCTGATTGCTGATGCTAGATGCGCACTGCTGGTTAGGAACTGGCTTCCACGGACGACCAGCCAAAGAGCTGAGCGAGGTTGGGGCGCATGGAAATCACAACGCAACATCGCTCAACATTGCGGCACGGGTGGCATTTCGGTTTCAAGAGCGCGATCACTATCTTCCTTGTCACGCTGCTGGCGATATCAACCTGCAGCGTTCGCGCTACCACGTTCTATGTGGCTCCCAATGGGGAGGACACCAATCCGGGTACGCAAGACAAACCATTTGTGTCACTGTCAGGGGCACGGGATGCGGTGCGAACTCTGAAGCAGTCCGGATCGATCAGCGGGCCGATCAGCATCATTGTGCGGGAAGGTGACTACCGCCTCAGCGCCAGCTTCACACTCGATGCGCAGGATACCGGCACGCCCGATGCGCCGGTCACATGGCAGGCTGCCGGCCCTGACACGCGGCTTTACGGCGGGATAAAGCTGTCAGGGGAAGCCTTCGTCCCGGTAACGGACCCGGATGTCCTGTCGCGGCTGGATCCGCAGGCACGTGACCAGGTGCGACAGGTTGATCTGAAAGCAGCGGGCATCAGCAACATCGGTCAGCCGCTTGACTGTTATCGCAGCTCGCCGGACATGCCTGAGTTGTTTTTCAACGATGAGCGTTGCCCCGTGGCGTGCTGGCCAAACGAGGGTTGGGCGACCGTTGCCCGCATCATCGACTCCGGCTCCATCCCGCGCGATAACGACACCGAGCAGCGAGGCGGAGTCTTCCAATACGAGGGCGATCGGCCACAGCGTTGGCGAGTGGAGGACGGAGTCTGGCTCAAGGGCTTCTGGTGCTACGACTGGTTCGATCAGACCATCCGCGTCAAGAGCATTGATCCTGAGCAACGCCTGATCACACTGGCCGCGCCTGCCACATATGGCATCAAGCAGGGCAACCCCGCCCCGCGTCGGTACAAGGCTCTGAATCTGCTGGAGGAACTGGACCGCCCCGGCGAATACTACATCGATCGCACGGCAGGGATTCTCTATCTCTGGCCTCCTGCCGACCTGGCATCGGCGCGGATCGTGCTCTCGACACTCAAAGCTCCCCTCGTGCTTCTCGACCATACATCCCACGTCACCCTGCGCGGGTTCATCATTGAGGCCGGCCTGGGCGATGGCATCGAAGTGAGAGACGGAAGCGACAATCGCATTGAGATGTGCCAGGTGCGCAACATGCGGTTCATCGGAATTCGCGTCCTTGGAGGCACCGAGCACCGCGTGGTGGGTACGCAAATTCACGACACGGGCACGGGCGGCCTGTTACTCGAAGGCGGTGATCGCAAAACCCTCACCCCGGCCGGGCACCAGGCCCTGGACAACCAAATTTGGCGTTTTTCCTGCCACCAACTCACCTACACCCCCGGCATCACCTTATCCGGCGTGGGCAATCGTGCCGCTCACAACCTGATCTACGATGCACCCCACGAAGCGATTTCCATTCGGGGCAATGACCATGTATTCGAGCTTAATGTGATTCACCACGTGGTGACCGGGACCGATGACGCCGGCGCTTTGTACAAGGGCCGCGATCCCTCCTGCCGCGGCAATATGATCCGCTTCAACTTCTGGCACGACATCGGCAGCCCCCTGGGCCACGGCACGGCTGCGGTTTATTTCGACGATGGCGATGGCGGCGATACCGTGTTCGGCAACGTGTTCCTGCGCTGCGGCTATTCGGGCCGCGGCTCCTTTGGCACCGTCTTCTCACACGGCGGCCACGACAACCTTGCCGAGAACAACCTCTTCATCGACTGTGACCGGGCGCTCGGCTCTGCTCCGTGGTCGGATGAACGCTGGGAAAACGCCATCGAAGGCAAAGATCAAAGCGGCTGGCAGAAAAAACTCCTGGAGGATGTGGACATCACCCAACCACCCTACACCACGCACTATCCCGAACTGGTTGGTTTCATGCAGCCCCAGCCCGGCCAGGTACGCGTGAATCGAGCCAACAACAACGTCCTGGTGCGCTGTCGTGATGCGACCAAGGGCAACTGGACTTTCGATCCGACCAGCCTTTGGAGCACCGACGCGGATCCCGGATTCATCGATGCCGAGCACGACAACTATCAGCTTCGTGACGACGCCGAGGTATTCAAGCATCTGCCGTCTTTTGAGCCGATTCCTTTTAACCGGATCGGCCCGCGAAAGGCATTACATATCGGCAGCGTGGAGCCAACGCCGTGAGTTCAACACTCAGCCATTGACGAATGCGTGGTAGATCGCCGCGACGGCCTTCTCGAAGTCGTCGGCTTCCACGCCCACGATGATGTTCAATTCGCTCGATCCCTGGTCGATCATGCGCACGTTGACTTTGGCCTCGGCTAAGGCGCCGAAGAGGCGCGAGGCCATGCCGGGGGTGCGGGCCATACCGCGGCCGACGGTGGCGATCAGGGCCATGTTGGCGGCTACTTCCAGCGAATCGGGCTGGCACTCGCGATGGATGTCTTCCAGCAGGCCGTCGAGCTTGCCTTCCAGTTGTTTGTCGGCAATGACCACGCTCATGGTGTCGATGCCGGAGGGCAGGTGCTCGAAGCTGATGCCGTTGTTCTCCAGCACGCTGAGCAGGCGGCGGGCGTAGCCGACCTCGGCGTTCATGAGCGTTTTTTCGATGCTGATGATGGTGAAGTCCTTGCGGCCGGCGATGCCGGTGATGGAGCGGCGATGGCGGATCGGCTCATCCTCGCTGACGATGATGGTGCCGGGATCCTGCGGGCGGTTGGTGTTGAGGATGCGCACGGGGATGGCGCGGGGCTGGGCACTGCGGACGGGGAAGATGGCTTCGTCGTGCAGCACAGAGGCGCCCATGTAAGCCAACTCGCGCAGCTCGCGGTAGGTCACCACGTCGATGGGCTTGGGCTCGCTGACAATGCGGGGGTCGGTCATCAGCAGGCCGGAGACGTCGGTCCAGTTTTCGTAGAGGTCAGCATTGACCGCACGGGCGACGATGGAGCCGGTGACATCAGAGCCGCCGCGGCTGAAGGTCTTGATGCGGCCCTGGGCATCGCTGCCGTAGAAACCGGGGACGACGGCCTGCTTCAACTTCTTGAGGCGCTTGCCGGCGGTGTCATAGGTGCGGGCTTCATCGAGGCGGCCGCGGGCGTCGAAGAAGATGATCTCGACTGGATCGACAAAGGGCATGCCCAGCAACTCGGCAGCGATCAGCCCGTTGAGATATTCGCCACGGCTGGCAGCATAGTCAGCGGTGCCCTGATCCTGGGCAACCCGTGCGATGCCGGCCTTCACCTCGTCGAGCGCGGGCTGAAGATCCAGCGACAGCTTCAAATCCCTGGCGATCTGCACGTAGCGCGTGGCAATGCGGTCGAACACCTCCTCGAAGGGCAAACCCTGCCGGGCGTGCTCGTGACAGAGGTAGAGCAGGTCGGTGATCTTGTGGTCCTCGCGCGAGCGCTTGCCCGGGGCTGAGACGACGACGTACCGCCGCTCGGGGTCGGCATCGATGATGGAGCGCACCTTGGCGATCTGGGAAGCGTCGGCCAGGGAGGAACCGCCGAATTTGCATACTTTCAGGCCCATAGAACCGGGCAATGTAGTATCCCGCCGGGCAAACAGGCAAATCCAGGGCAATTTTCGGTAGTGGGTCGATTTGAAATTTAACGCGGTTCTGAAGCGAGCCGGCTTGTGTCGGGCCGGTACCAGGCTGACACAGCCCGGCTCGCTACCGGCGTAATCGAACGACCGATTTCAAACAGAACCAAGACCCAATTTTCTCGCAAGCCGCCGCGGGGGACCGATAACAGGGACACGTCGAGGTGCGCTGCGGGAGCAACAAAAGCATGAACGAGCCATTGTGGAACAGACGTTGGTTTCAGTGGCTGATCGTCAGCCTGGCGGCCCTGGCGGTGGCGGCTTTTGTGCTGCCGCTGGTGCTGGGACTGCTGTACGCGGCCCGCAGTGTGCTGGTGCCGGTGCTGGCAGCCTTCGCTCTGGCGTACATCGTCAACCCGCTGGTCAACTTCTTCAACCGCCGCCTGAAGCTGTCGCGCTGGTTGGGGACGACGGCAGTCATGGCCCTGGCGCTGGCGCTGGTGCTGCTGGTGGTGCTGCTGATTTCCAAGCCGGTGGCCGAGCAGTCAGGCAAACTGCTGGGTGACATCAAGAATGAATGGCCCAAGAAGCTGCTCGAAGTCCTGCAGCAAGCCAAGGATGCGACCTCAGAGCAACTGGCGGCCGGCCCCGAGCCGTGGTGGGCCAAGTGGGTTGACCGCGAGCAGGTGCACCACTGGGCTGAGCGCGGCAGCGAAGCGTTGGCCAACCTGGATTGGAAGCAGGTGTGGGGTGTGCTGGTTTCGTCGCTGGACATCGGCGTAGGCACGGTGGGCTCGGCGATCAGCATCACCAGTTACCTGACCCTGGCGGCGGTGGTCACGGCGTTCTGTTTTTTCTTTTTCAGTTGGAAGTTCCAGCCGCTATGCGACTGGTTTGTGCCCTTCATCCCCAAGTCGCAACGGGAAAAGACGCTGGAACTGCTGGGCAAGATGGACAAATCAGTGGCTGCGTTTATCCGCGGACGACTGGTGCAGGCGACGGTGATGGGCATCGTGCTGAGCATCGGCTGGTGGATCGCAGGCGTGCCGGGGTTTTTACTGCTGGGCCTGCTGTCCGGAGCGCTGAACCTGATCCCGTTCGCAGCCGTGGTGGGATGTGTGGCAGCCGTGGCGCTGAGCGCATACGGTGCGGTGGCTGATGGCGATTTCACGTTGTGGGTGCTGCTGTGGCCGGTGCTGGTGTATGCGATCGCCCAGACGCTGGACGGCTGGGTGGTCGAGCCGCTGGTGCAGGGCAAGGCGACGGACCTGGACCCGGTGACGGTGCTGCTGGTGGTGATGCTGGGGGCGGCCCTGGGCGGGTTACTGGGCATGATGGTGGCGATTCCCGTGGCGGCCTGTGCCAAGATTCTTTCCAAGGAAATTCTGCTGCCGAAACTGCGGGAACTGGCGGCCGAACACTGACCACGCGTGGACGCGGGGGCTAAACAATCGGAGTAGCACAGGCAGATGGGTATAATGTTGTCGTGCGGCACGCCTTGGCCATCGTGTTGCTGTTGAGTGTCGCCCTGCCGTGTCGGGCGCAGCGTTCACCCTACATCGAATCGCTTGAATTGAACCAGACACCGTTGCGTGAGGCGTTCGAGACTTGGTCGCGCCAGGCCGGCGTGCCACTGGTGATCGCCTGGCCCAGGCTGGAGGATGCGGGCATCGATCCCGATCGGCCGGTGAACATCACGCTCAACCGCATTCCCGCGGCCACGGCCCTGCGCTTCCTGATGAGCTATGCGGCAGTGGACGGGTTCACGACGCTGGTGCTGGATGTGCAGCCGGGCTTCGTGGAATTGATGACGCGCGAGCAGGCGCTGCGGCGATCGGTGATCAAGGTCTACGACATCCGTGATCTGCTGATGGAAGTGCCGATGTTCACCGATGCGCCGCGCTTCGATCTGCAAAGCGCGCTGTCGAACACCAACTCCGGTGGTGGCGGCGGCGGTGGTGGATCCTCCGGCAGCGGTCAGGGCGTGTTCGGCAATACGGATCAGAATTCGCAGCAGGAGCGGCCGCTATCCAAGCAGCAGCGCGGCGAACAGATCGCCCAGTTGATCCGCGACACGGTTGAGCCGGACATCTGGCTGGAAAACGGCGGGCAATACGCCTCGATCCGCTACTTCAACGGCCGGCTCATCGTCAAGGCCCCGCAATACGTGCACGGGCAAATCGGGCGGAGGCTGTAGTGCCCCCGGCGTAGCAGCCGGGGCTAAACGTTTAGCCGCAGCATCTACGCGGCGGTGTACTTCAGGTAGTTTCCTGCGCTTCCGGTGAGTTCTGGCCTTTGATCTGGCGCAGGTGCTTGACCATCGCGCTGATGGCGACGCGATCGAACTTCCAGTCGTCGAGCACGAACCGACCATCCTGACCGTCGGCCTTGTAGTGGACCACCGCGATGCCCTTGCGCTGCCAGCGCGATTCGTCGAGTTCGGTGATGGCGTCGAAGGGGATGGTACGCCCGGTGTAATCCGTCAG
This sequence comes from uncultured Phycisphaeraceae bacterium, assembly GCA_964471555.1. Classification (GTDB taxonomy): domain Bacteria; phylum Planctomycetota; class Phycisphaerae; order Phycisphaerales; family Phycisphaeraceae; genus JADLFV01. The sequence continues at coordinate 19,988 of CAYYGM010000041.1, read as the reverse complement.
GCCCTGCTCGTCCATGGCCACCCAGCGTCCACGATTCAGCAGCAGGCGAAACAGGATCAGGGCCCCGATGGGAATCAGGATCCCGGCAATGATCTTCTGGGTGAGAATGTCCATGTCGGACTTGTACTCGGGCACCTCCAGCGACCAGCCGCGATCCCTGGCGATGTCGGGCCAGCGCTCGTTGTAGTCTTCGGGGTAGGTGTCCTTGACCTGCTTGTATTCCAGGTACATGGCCTGCTCGTGGGGATAGCCGACAAGGCCGTCATAGAGGAAATACAACCCGCCGAGCAGGGCCAGGAGACTGATGATCAGCAGACGGACCTGGTAATGACGGGCAATCTTGGCTCGTTGGTTCATGATTCGTGCGACCCCGACTGTCTAATGACCTCAGCTCTTGTTGTTTGATCCGTTCATGCGTTCCAGCGTGCGCTGCCACCAATGATACGCCGCCGCCCTGGCCCCGGCATGGCGCAGCAATGCCGTGAAGCCGCCGTCCTTGACCAACCGGCGGGGGATGCGTGGCAGATCGGCCCGATGCCAGGCCCAGTTGAGAAACGCCTCGGTCTCGGCCACCATCTGCCGGCGATAGTCCAGCAGATCAGGGGGCGGCGTCGGCAGATGATCTTCGGTGGCGGCCAAAAGCACTCCCTTATCCCCTTCAGCGACCCATGCTTACACACGCCTTGCCGCTTCATTCGGACATGGCTTATCCATTTTTGCCGATTTCCACACGCAGATCAACCATCATTCGTCATTCTTCTGCCACAGCCCGATTCCGCTTCGCTGCGCGGATTCCTGCACGATTTCGTAGCGCAGGCGCTGTGGGTGCCACCAGCGGCCGTCCTCGCGCACCAGGCCTTGTTGCAACAGCCATTCGTTGACACACACCCCGTCGCGGCCGGTGACGTAGGCCAGCACCCGCCCGTACACCCCGCGCAACCGATGCCGCAGCAGCGTCAATTTCACCATCCGCCCCTCGCAGCGCCAGGTCAGCCATAGCCTGGCCTCCTCAGCGCCCGGCTCGTCTGCTTCGGCAGGCTGCCAGGGTTTGGCCAACTCAGGAGCGTCGACACCCCACAGGCGCACCCGGGTCTGCGCGTTTCCACCGTCGGGCGAGGCGATTTCCAGCGTGTCGCCGTCGATCACCCGTGTCACATAAAACCACTGCTGGTCGTAGCGCCGCATGTCGCCGCCCTGGTACAACCCATAACCCAGGCGATCCAGGGCACCCAGCAGCAGCACGGCCGCCGCCAGCAGGACAAGGTTGCGTCGCCGCCGCGGACCGGTCCCCAGCCGGCGCATGGCCTGAGCAGGTGTCAGCTTGCGACGACGTGATGCGGATCGTCGCCTTGTCATGGTCCACTCCCGGAAAGTGCCGATAGCTGGTTCATCACCGCCTCGAGTCGCAGATAGCGCACCACCGCCGCCAGCAGGATAATCAACAGGGCCAGCAGCAGGCACGCCACGCGCCAGCTTCGAGCTGAGCGATGCATCATCAGCCCCACGTCCTGGGCCCACAGCAGTGCGATGAGGATGGCTGCCAGCGAGACCTTCACCGCCAGAAGTCCCCAGGCGGCCGGCCCGGCAATGCGATATTGACCCGCCATCAGCATCCAGTTGTATAACCCCGCGAGCACCAGGGCCACGGTCGCCACCGCCATCATCAGGCGCAGCCGCAGCTCGATGCGCTTCATCACCGAGCGGTCCTGCTCGTTCTCCAGCCAGCACGCAGCCGGGCCGGCGCCGATCACGATGAAAAACAGACTACCCACCAGCATGGCCGCCCCCGCAATGTGAAGCCAGCGCATGACGACCGAGAGGATCGCGTCGGACATGGGGGTAGTTTAGTCAATTGGAGAGGGCTTGATTTCATGATTGCCTGATTGCTTGAATGCCTGAATGTTCAAGAACCAGGCGCATTGGGTTTCATTCACCCATTCAAGCAATGAGGCATTCAGGCAATTCCCTATCGCCTCAGCTCGCCCTCCGGTGCCCCGGGGCCCGGCGAGCCTGCAGACAGGCGGCCATGAGCACGTGGCGCAACTGATCCAGGGTCATGCCGTTGAGGTATTCGTCGCTGAAGTCCAGCCGTGGGGTCTGGATGCTGCGCAGCTCGCTGATGCAGCCGTCACGATCCAGGCTGTGGATTTGCTCGATGATCCGGTCCACGGGTTGGTTCAGATGCATGGGACGACACCTCTTTCATGCAGGGGGCGATCACCATCCTTATCGTCCGATGAAGGGTGGACCTGCGGTTTTGCTTCTCATGATTTGTACGACGGATTGTTATCGGCGGTTCGTTCAGTCAGGGCGGACAAGCTCGCCCACTAAACAAGCTTGCGATATCTTCCTCACGATGCGCGTGGAGCAACTCGATTACGAACTGCCGCCGGACCGCATTGCCGCGGCCCCGGCCGAGCCGCGCGATGCCGCACGTCTGCTGGTGGTGCGACGCGGAAGCAATCAACTCGAACATCATCACGTGCGCGATCTGCCCCGGCTGGGTCTGCTCAAGAGCGGCGACCTGCTGGTGGTCAACCAGACCAAGGTGCTGCCCGCTTACCTGATCGCACGGCGCACCAACACCGGCGGAACCGTCACCGGGCTTTACCTTGCCAGCCCCGCACCGCGACAATGGCTGATCATGCTCGAATCGCGCGGCACCTTGCGCGAGGGCGAAACGCTGACCTTCGCCAACGGCCAAACGCTTGCACTGCGACAAAAGCTCGGCGGCGGACAATGGCTCGTTGAAACCGATGCTGATCTGTTCACCGTCGGCTCTACGCCGCTGCCGCCCTACATCCGCCGCGCCCGTAAGAAACTGCACCGGCCGGAAGTGATCGACAACGATGCGGAGCGCTACAACACCGTCTATGCCGCCGAGCCCGGGTCCATCGCCGCCCCCACCGCCGGACTGCACCTGACCCCCGGCATTCTGGCGGAACTTGACAATCAAGGCGTGCAGCGGGCGGCCGTGACACTGCACGTCGGCATCGGCACCTTCGCCCCCATCCGCTGCGATGACCTGACCCAGCACCAGATGCACCGCGAGCACATGCGCGTGCCCATCGAAACCATCCGCCTGCTGCAGCAGACCCGCGCCGCCGGCGGCCGCATCGTCGCCGTCGGCACCACCACCATCCGCGCCCTGGAAAGTCTGCCCGACGACCTCGACGCGATCGAAGCTGACTTCAGCATCGACACCGATCTATTTATCTACCCTGACAGCCCCACCTTCCGGGGGCGGGGGCGGGGGTTCCGGTTTGCTGACAGTGTGATGACCAACTTCCACCTGCCGCGCTCGACGCTGCTGGCCATGATCGCCACACTGCCGGGGTTGGGCATCGACCGGCTTTTGAGTTGGTACCGAATCGCCGTGGCCGAGGGTTATCGCTTCTATTCCTACGGTGACGCAATGTGGCTTGGGTGAAAATTCGAATGACGAAACTCGAATGGCGAAACAATGTCCGAATGACGAATATTCAATAAGTATGTCATTCGAGCATTCGTCATTCATTCGTCATTCGAATTTCGTCATTTGTCATTCAGGTACAATTCCACCATGCCGCTGGATCAACCCTACGATCCGCCTTCGCCTGTAGCCGAGCGCACGGATGAGCTGCGCATGACGCTGGGCGAGCACATCGAAGACCTGCGCAAGCACCTGTTGTGGGGGCTGGCCGGCATCCTCGTGGCGCTGGGCATCACCTGCACCTTCGGCATCCAACTGATCGCGTGGCTGGCTTCGCCGCTGATGCAGGCCCAGCAGGCCATGGGCTATCCGCCCAACGTCATCACCACCGATCCCACAGCCGGGTTCGGCGTGTTCCTGACGGTGACGCTGATCGGGGCGGTGATCCTGAGCGCTCCGTGGATCATCTATCAACTGTGGCGCTTCGTGGTGCTGGGCCTGCACGAGCACGAGCGGCGGCTGGTGCATCTGCTTTGGCCGTTCAGCGCCGTGATGACTGTGCTGGGCATTCTGTTCGCCTACTACATCCTGCTGCCGGTGAGCATGATCTTCTTCTTCAGCTTCGTGCAGTACTACCCCAAGACAGAGAACGTGCGGCCCGGTTTCATGATGAAGCTGCTGATGGGCGACGCCACCGCGCCCCCGGAAGTGGAGGCCGAACCGTTCACGTTGCGCCTGCCGATGTTTGACGAGGATCCGCCCGATGCGGTTGAAGGTCAGGTGTGGATCAACCGCCAGGACGGCCAGGTGAAGCTGAAGCTGCACGGCTCGACCACGGTGCTGATGGCCCAGCCGGGGCGGATGTTGACGCCGATGCCCAACCTGGCGGACTTCGTGCGCTTCGCGGCGGTGATGATCCTGGGCGTGGTGATCGCGTTCCAGTTGCCGGTGGTCATGCTGGTGGTGGGCTGGACGGGACTGGTGGACCCGGCCATGATCGCCAAATGGCGCAAATACGCCCTGTTTGCCTGCTTTGCCGCCGGCGCCATGCTGACGCCGACGGACCTGTTCAGCATGTTCGTCCTGGCCGTGCCGCTGTACGGGCTGTTCGAGTTCGGGCTGTTCATGATGAGGTTGAGCTTCAAGCCGGAGGGGCCGTAAAGGTCGGGTATCGGGTATCGGGATTCGGGTATCGGGTTTGGCGAGAAAGACGTCAAAAAGATTGCGCCCCAAAAACGCAAATCGCAAATCTGAAATCGCAAATCTCCCTGCCTCTGCTACCATATCCCCATGTCCGTCGATGACATTTTCGCCGCGACCATTGAGCACTACCTGGCGCCGATTCGCCCGTACCTCGACGACGTCGCGGTCAGCGAGGTGATGATCAACAGCGCCAACGAAATCTACATCGAAAAAGACGGCCAACTCATCCGCACCGACGCCCGCTTTGCCGACGATCTGACCTACGCCAGCGCCATCAACAACATCCTCCAGTTCACCGGCAAAACGCTCAGCGATGACACGCCCCTGATCGACGCCCGACTGCCCAACGGCTCGCGCGTCCACGTCGCCAAGGCGCCCTGCGTGCGACACGGCACCGTGGTCACCATCCGCAAGTTCGCCAAGAGCATGCTCGACATCGACTGGCTGGTCGAGCTGGGCACGCTCACCGAGCAGGCGCGGCAATTCCTCAAGCTCAGCGTGCTCAATGAGCAGAACATCCTCGTGGCCGGCGGCACCTCCAGCGGCAAGACCTCGCTGCTCAACGCCTTGTCAGCTTACATCCCGCCGGGCCAGCGCATCGTGGTGATCGAGGACTCGGCTGAGTTGCAGCTTCAGCAGGATCACGTGATCTCGCTGGAGACGCGGCAGGCGGATCGCTTCGGGCGGGGTGCGGTGAGCATCCGTGACCTGTTCCGCTCATCGCTGCGTCTGCGGCCCGACCGCATCATCATCGGCGAGGTGCGCGGCGGCGAAGCCCTGGACATGATCCAGGCCATGACCTCCGGCCACGGCGGCTCCATGACCACCCTGCACGCCAACAGCCCCGCCGACGCCATGAACCGCCTGGAGACGCTGGCCCTGATGAGCGAGGTGGAACTGCCCCTGCACGCCCTGCGGTCCCAGGCAGCCAGCGCCATCCACCTGATCGTGCAGATGAGCCGGCAGATCGGCGGCAAGCGGCTGGTGACGGCCATCAGCGAGGTCGAGGGCCGGGTGGGCGAGGACGGCCGCTACGTCCTGCGGGACATGTTCGCCCTGCAAAGGCGGGAAACCAGCGGCCAGATGCAATTGACCTGGACCGGTCAGCGTTCTACCACCGGGGATCGGCTGTCCGATGCGGCCATGGCGGCGCTATCAGACCTGACACGCCCGATTTTTGCCTGAATGATGGGTGCCACGGCCGCGCGTCGGCCGTGCGAACCACCCAGCACACCCGCACGCGGGTGTGGCACCCGAGGGGGACAGGCACCGATTTTTGCCTGAATCCTGCTGTGGAGCCGACGTATAATGGAGAACGTGAAGCGGCTGCTGGCAAAATTGCGGCGAGATGTCAGCGGAGCCACCATGCTGGAGTGGACGCTGCTGCTGGCCGTGATCGTGCTACCCAGCTACGCCATCATCCGCATGGCCCTGAGTGTGCTGGTGGCCCATTACCGATTGATCGTGACGTTGAACGGGTTGCCTTTTCCGTAGAGAAGCCATGAGCCACGAGCCACCAGCCACCAGGGGGGAGCCGGAAGCGCAACCCCTCATGGCTCATGGCTGGTCGCTGGTGGCTTCTCCAATCGACTGCGAGGTGACGCATGAAAGCTTTTTTCGACATCGTCAAACGCCTGCACCGAGATGATCGCGGGGCGGAGGGTCTGGAGAAGCTGCTGATCATCGCGGCCATCGTCCTGCCCCTGCTGGGCCTGCTGCTGGTGTTCCGTGAAAAGATCACTGACTGGGTTCAGGGCAAATGGGGCGATGTGCAGAACGACGCACAGACCTACGACCCGAACTTTTAAGGTGAAGGTGTCTGGGGGCCGTGGGCTGCACCGCGATGCCCTTGGCAATCCCCCCGCGCCTTGACGCTTTCTTCCATGCTCGAACTGATCGCCTTCTGCCTGCTGGCTGTGGTGCTGCTGATCGCCGCGGTCAGTGATGTGCGCCGAGGAGTGGTGCCCAACAAACTGACCTACCCCGCTGCTCTGGCCGGCCTGCTGCTGTGGACCGTCGGCGGCTGGTGCACCGGTCTGCAATGGTCCGGGTTGTGGCTGTCACTGGCGGGACTGGCGGCGGCGCTGATTCCATACGCCATCGCTTACGCCATCGGCGGACTGGGCGGTGGTGATGTCAAGCTGATGGCTGCCCTCGGCGCCATTGCTGCGGACTGGCGCGTCGTGCTGTCAGCGACGGTGTACGCCCTGATCGTGGGGGTGGTGATTGCCCTGGTGCTGATGGTGCGCCACCGCATCATCAAGCGCACGCTGTCGCGGCTGTTTGGCGCGGTGCTGATGATCGCGTCCAAAAACAAACCCGAAATCCCCACCGACAGCCCACGCGTGCCCTTCGCCCTGGCCATCGCCCTCGGAGGCCTGCTGGCCGGCGCCGAGCAGATGCTGGGCCTGTGGACGCCCTGGGCGTGGCTGAATCCTTGAGGGAGTAGGCAGTAGGCAGCAGGGAGTAGGGTTTACGAGGCAGGGGCCCCAAAAGAGACGTGACACGTTTAGCTGATTAAGATAAGACTCGATGCTGACCAACCTTGCAACCACAGGCTTCCGGCCCCTACTGCCTACTGCCTAATCCCTACTGCCTGCCCAGAATGCCCCTGCAACCCAACGAGACCGTCGGCCCCTACCGCATCGTCGAGCAGATCGGCGCCGGCGGTATGGCTGTCGTCTATCGGGCTCACGACGACCTGCTCGACCGAGACGTGGCGGTCAAGCTGATCAGTGAGACCGACAGCAATCGCGGTCGTCTGCGGGACGAGGCGGCAGCTCATAAGCAACTGACGCAGGACCATCCGCCGCACCTGGTGCAGTTGATCGATGTGGTGGAAGACCAGCGCGGGCTGATGCTCATCAGCGAGTTCGTCAACGGCCCATCGCTGGAGCAGGTGCTCAGTCGCCACGTCGGCCCCATGGATGAAGCCGGCACCCGCCGCCTGCTGCGCCAGATCGCCTTGGCGTTGGCGGTGATCCACCAGCGCGGGTTTCTGCATCTGGACATCAAACCCGCCAACGTGCTGCTGGAGCGTTCGCACGTCGCCAAGCTGACCGACTTCGGCCTCACCACCAGCATCGGCACGCAACAGATCATGGACGTCGGCTCCGTGCGCTACATGGCGCCCGAGTTGCTGCGCGGCCAACCTGCCGACGTGCGGGCTGATCTCTATTCCCTGGGCATGATCGCCTACGAGATGCTGGCCGGCCGGGCCAAATTCGACCAGGCCTTCGCTCCCGTGCTGCGCGATCGGCGAAATGCCGCCATGCGCTGGGTCAAGTGGCACAGCAACCCCCGCGCCGCCGCCCCACCGCTGGATCAACTGAATCCCAACATCGCAGCGCCGCTGGCTGAACTGGTCGGCCGCCTGATGGCCAAGGACCGGCAGCGCCGCGTCGCCAGTGCCCGGGAACTGATCGGGGCCTTGGATCGACTCGACAGTATCGGCTCGCGATCGCCGAACACAAGTCGATCCGAGCCGGACACTGCGAGTCCGGACGCTGCGGCTCCCACTTCCGGGGGCGACACCGCACCCTTGCCTCAATCGCGGCGGACGCTGCGCCTGGTGGCGATTATCGTCGCCTGCGTCGGCCTGCTGGCTGGAGCGGGTTATGGATTGATGGTCTATCTCGATCATCAGGCTGCCCTGCGGCAGATTGCCGAGCAAACTCAGCACACGCTCGATACCGCCAGGACTGCCTACACCGATGGACAATACGACCAGGCTGAAAAACTTTATCAGCAGGTGATCGATCGCTGGCCCGACAACCAGCAAGCTGTGGACGATGCCCTGCGCGGCCAACTGCTCTCGCACGGCCACCTGCTGATGAACGCCGGCCAATACGAGCAGGCCATCGAGAGCTTCAAGCAGGCTGCCGACCACGGCGCAGACACGCGCGAACTGATCGACGCCGCCCGCCAGAAGGCTGCCTTTGTCGCCGCTATCGAGCAGATCCAATCGTGCATCGCTGACAACCGCTTCGATGAAGCCCAGAAGCTGCTGCGACAATGGCAGCAACTGACGGTCAGCGAAGAAGAATCGTCGCAGTTGTCCGCACTGGGCGAACGGCTGGCGGATCGTCGTGTCGTGGCCGGCGCCGAAGCAGTGATGGCCCGAGCCAAAGCGCTGGTCGAGCAGAAACGCTCGAGTGACGCGATCGCACTGCTCGCCTCGCAGGTGGAGCGCTACAGCACATATCGGCCGATGGCTGAGATGTACGACAAGCTGGTTCACCAGGAAGCCTTCGACAAGGCCATGGCCACGGCGAACGCCCTGAAGGATGCCGGTGACGAAGCAGCCGCCCTGGAGGCCTACAAACAGGCCGCAACCATTGCCCCGCTGCCGCAGTTGCAGAAGACCATCGACGAACTGGAAAGCAACGTGCTGGTCACCGAAGGCCTCCAGCAGATGGACGAGGGCAAGATTGACGAGGCTGAGCGATCGTTCATTCTGGCCCTGGGCAAGAACGAAAGCAACGAGCGCGCCCACGACGCGCTGGCCAAGATCGCCTCCGCCAACCGGGTGCAGGATTTCATCCAGGCCGGCGACGCAGCCATGGACGCCCACGACTACGACGCTGCGGTGCGGCAATTCGAAAACGCCCTGCGCCACGGCGGCGGCAACTCGGTCAGCGCCAAGCTGCGCGACGCCAAAGTGCACAAGCTGCTGGCCGACGCCGAGAACGCGCCGCCCGATCAGGCGGAGAAATTGCTCAACGAGGCCCGCGAGGTGGACGCCTCCAATCCGCTGCTGGAAGGCGCTGCCGAGCGCCTGAAGAATCGCAGTGAATACATGCGACTGCTGGCTGAAGGCGATGCCGCCCGTGACCGCAGCGACTTCGGCGAAGCCAAGCGGGCCTACGGCAAAGCCCAGAAGCTGATGGACACCGAGCAGATCAAACAGCGCCAGGACGACGTCGAGTACGCCCAACTGCTGGCCCAGGCTGCCTCCTACATCAGCCAGGAACAGTACGCTGCCGCCAAGGCCATCCTGCGCACCCTCATCCAGACCCGCGACACCCAGCAGGCCCGCGATCTGCTCGACGAAGCCGTCAAGCAGGAGCCGGAATGAAGGTCATGGCAGATGGAGGATGGCAAATGGCAGATGGATCAGTGAATCGAGCGCTCCCTTTTTCCATCTGCCATCTGCCATTTGCCATCTGCCATTGCCCCCCCGCCATCTGGTACGCTATTGAAGCAATCGATCCGTATCAGGAGCTTGCCGCATGACGCAAAATCCTTCCACCTCACCGGCCACCGTCGGCGGAACCAAACTGGTCATCGTGGCTGTCGTGCTGGCCCTGGTGGCCGTGGTGCTGGTCAACCTCTACATCGAAGTCGTACGTCGGCAAGCCACCGAAGACACCTTCACCGTCTATTTTCTCACCCAGTCGGTGCGGCCGATGGAGAAGCTGACCAAGGACAAGGTGCGGGCCGAGCAGGTGCCGCGCCGCTTCGAGGGCGCGTTCAAGAACACCATCGGCGAAGACGGCCTGGAAAGCCGGATGGGTGAAACCTTCCAGCGAGCGGCCGCCAGCGGGCAACCGTTGACGCCCGATCTGTTCGCGCTGTCAGCCGTGGAGCGTGAAGACGCCACCATCAACCCTGCCATGCGCCGCGTCCCGCTGCGGGTCAACAGCAAAACACTACCCGGCAGCCTGCGACCCGGCATGTACGTGGACATTGCTGCGCCCTTTATCAATGAACAGGGCAAGGTGCAGGTGCTGATGGTGATGGAGCGAGTGCAGGTGCGGGCCATGGGCCAGATGAGCATCGCCGAGGACACCAGCGCCCAGCGGCGGATCACCAACTACCCCACTATCGAGATCGACGTCACGCCCGAAGAAGCCCTGGCCCTGTCGGAAATCCAGCGCCGCACGGCCGGCGATTTCGAACTGTACCTGCGCAACCCGGCCGACAGCGGCGCCCCCATGATCGAAGCCGGCGGCATCAACCCGCAGGTGTTGCAGTTGATCGGGCAACAACAGATACAAAAACAATCAAATTGAACCGCAGAGACGCGGAGGACACCGAGCAAGACAACAGAGAGGAATTGCAACCGCAGATGGCGCAGATTTCACAGATGTCAAAGGCAAGTAAGCGCGGATAAACGCAGATGGAACGCAGATGAACGCTGGCAGGTGTTGGAGGTATTTCTTATCCGCGTTCATCCGCGGCTACTGCCTTCCTCCGCGTCCTCTGCGTCTCTGCGGTTCATACGGTACTGACCATGGAATTCCAGCTCCACGATCACAGCACCAACACCCGCACCGTCGTGCATGCTGACGGCGACGTGATTGTCATCGGGCGCGATGAGCGCTGCGGATTGCGGCTCAAAAGCCCGTTCGTGGCCCGCCGCCACGCCCAGATCGTCCGTCGCGGCAACCAGCTTTTCGTTGAAGCGCTCAGCAGGGCCGGCACCACCGTGGCCAATCGGCAACTGACGATCGAACGCCCCGCCAAGCTGGACTTCGGTGATGAGATCCAGATCGGGCCGTTCACCGTGGCCGCCATCGGGCGCGATCGCCGCACCGCCCGTGCTGATGAGTTGGCCCAACTGCAGGCCCGGCTGATGGACTTCGAGAAGCAGGTCCACGCCGAACTGTTGGAGCGTATGAACCTGCGCGTCACCGGCCGGCTGAACAAGTCCGACTCCACGTTCGTGCGCCAGTGCCTGACGCAACTGGACCAGATCATTCAGCAGAAGTTGAACGACCTGGCTGAGCCGGTGGTGGCTCACACGCTGCGCACACACATGCGCCGGCTGGTGATCGCCGAGGTGGTGCGCCAGTGCCAGGGCCGCGTCAGCACCGAGTACCGCGACGTCGATCCCGCCCTGCTCGATCGCGATCAGGAGCGCAAGATCAACGAGCTGGTCAGCGCCATGGTTGACCTGATGCCGCTGCTGTTCGACCCGACCTCGGTCAGTGAAGACCTTTCCGTGGCCGAGGAAGCTTTCGACGATCTGTTCGAGCAGCATTACAAGCAGACGCCCGCTGACCTGCGCCAGTACATCGTCCGCCGCACGGTGAGCAAGGACATCGCTGACATCCTGCTGGGACTGGGACCGTTGCAGGATCTGCTGGAGATGCCCAGCGTCAGTGAGATCATGGTGGTGGGCAAGGACCACATCTACATCGAAAAGAGCGGCGTCATTCAGCCCACCACGCGCAGTTTCTTCTCCGATGAAGTGCTGATGTCGATCATCGAGCGGATTCTGACGCCGGTGGGCCGGCGCGTGGACACCTCGACACCGCTGGTCGATGCCCGATTGGCTGATGGCAGCCGCGTGAACGTGGTGATCAGTCCGCTGTCGCTGGTCGGTCCGTGCGTGACGATTCGCAAATTCGGCTGGGTGCCGTTCACCATGGACGACCTGATCGAGCGCGGATCGATCAGCGAGCAATGTGCCGCATTTTTGCAAGGATGCGTGGTCGGCCGCAAGAACATCGTCATCTCCGGCGGGACCGGCTCAGGCAAAACCACCCTGCTGAACGTGGTGGCTGCCTATGCCCGCCCTGCCGAGCGCATCCTCACCGTGGAGGAATCGGCCGAGTTGAAGCTGCCGCAGCCGCACGTGGTCTCGCTGGAAGGCCGCCCCGCCAACGTCGAAGGCCGCGGCGCTTACACCATCCGCGATCTGGTGCGCAATGCCCTGCGCATGCGGCCCGATCGCATCATCGTCGGCGAAGTGCGCGGCCCCGAAGCGCTCGACATGCTCCAGGCCATGAACACCGGCCACGACGGTTCACTGACCACGCTGCACGCCAATAATCCGCAGGATGCCGCCCATCGCCTGGAAACGCTGGTGCTGATGGCGGTGGACATGCCCATGCGCGCCATCCGCGAGCAGATCGTCACGGCTGTGGATTTGATCGTGCAGGTCGCCCGCTACTCCGACGGCCGCCGCCGCGTCACCCACATCACCGAGATCACCGGCATCGATCCCGACACCGGCCAGGTGCGCATGGAGGACATTTTCACCCTCACCGACCCCGATCAGCCCCGCCTGCGCCACACCGGCTACATCCCCACCTTCGCCGAAGCGCTGGTGGAGAAGAGGTTCATCGACGTCGGCGTGTTTTTGTGAAAATCCGAATGACGAAATTCGAATGACGAATCAATGACGAATGCTCGAATGAAGAAAGTTTCGGACATTCGTCATGGGGGCATTGATTTGAATTTCGAATTTCGTCATTCGAATTTCACCTCAGTACGTTCCATCCGTGCGCGCGATTTCGTACATCGCCAGCACGTTTTCCGTGGGCGAGTTGTCCTGCAGCATATGCGTGGGGGCGAAGCAGTAGCCGCCGCCGGGCATCATGATGTCCAGGATGTTGTGGCAGTAGTCGCTGATGTCCTGCACGCTGCCGGTGGCAACGGGGCCGGCGGTGCTGATACAGCCGTGGAAAGCGAGCCGATCGCCGAATGTGTCCTTGAGATAGCGCGGCTCCATCTTGGCCGCCTCGGGCTGGAGCGTGTCCACCGCCTTGATGCCCATGTCAATGAAGTCATGGAAGGCCCAACTGCTCGAACCGCAACTGTGGATCATGACCGGGATGTCGTAGGAAGATGCCAGGTCGATGAACTTCTGGTGCAGCGGACGGATGAGCTTGCGATAGGTCTGCAAGCTGATGATCGGGCCGCGCTGCGTGCCCAGGTCGTCGCCGATCCACAGCAGATCGATGCCGCCTTTGGCTGCTTCCAATGATCGGGCCAGCACCTCCAGTTGAATGCCGATGCGGCGCTCGGTCAGCAGAAGACCAGCCGGGTCTTCCGTGGCCAGGTCCATCATGGTCTGTTCCATGCTGCGCATCATGCCGGCCCGATTGATGATGTCCGCCATGCCGGGGCTGCCGATGACCACGCCGAAGTCCTTGAAGCGTTTGCAGTCATCAGCCACGGACTGATAATCGAAGTTGTCGGGATCGGGCATGGGCCAGGCAGCGATCTGCTTCTCGTCGGCGTCTTTCAAGGGAAAATCGCAGTAATCCCAGTATCCGCCACTGGCGTGCTCGATCCAGCGACGATGGATGCCCCAGTCATCGACCTTGACACCGCGCTCGGGGATGTCCGCGTGCAGCTTGGGGCCGGTGTAGTTGGCTTTGACGCCGCGAAAGTCAACGCCCAGGGCCCGCAGCAGACCTTCGTTGTCGTCCGCAGCCAGACTGAAGTGGTCCTTGAGTCGCCGATCGATGCCGGCATTGGCCATGTAGTTGATTGGCACCCGGTCCGGCTCCTGCCGCGCCAGAGCCGTCCGCACCCTCTGCTTGCTGTTCATGGCACGCCTGCTCATCGGCATCCTTCCTTTCCATGGTTGATCCGCCCCGGCTTCAGAATACCTTCCAGGACATCATTCCGCATGCCAACGGCGCAGCCGTGACGGGAAAAAGCAGCTACCATGATGGGTACGCGCATGACTTACCACATCCTCATCAGCTTGTTGGTCTTCTGCAGCGCCTACCTGCTGGTGCGCTATGGCCAGGCACCGGCCCGGCGTTTCTACCAGCGGCAGGTGACCGCTTTCGATCGCGTGCTGCGGCGGCAAGTGTTGATCGACTTTGATCCCAAATTGGCGTTCTGGCTCAGTGCCGCGGGGGTCGCGGCAGCGCTGCTGCTGGGTTACGTGCTGAGCAACAACCTGATCGCCGCGCTGCTGCTGGCCGCCCTCGCTGCCGCCATGCCCCTGCTGGTGGTGCGCCATCTCGAGACCAAGCGCATGACGCTGCTCGATCATCAGTTGATCGACGCCCTGACCACCATCGCCTCGGGCGTGCGGGCCGGTCTGACACTGACCCAGGCCATGGAGCTGGTGGTGCAGAACCATCGCGGGCCGGTGCAGCAGGAGTTCGCCCAGTTGCTGCGCGAGTACCAGATGGGCATGGACCTGAATCAGGCCATGCGCAACGCGGCTAACCGTATCGGGTCACCGTTGTATCGCCTGACCTTCACCGCCATCGAGATGCACCGCGTGCGCGGCGGCGACAGCGGTGAAAGCCTCGACCGCATCGCATCATCGATTCGTGAAATTGAACGCCTGGAAGGCAAGCTCGACGCCCTGACCAGCCAGGGCCGCCACCAAGCCTGGATGATGGCCGTGATGCCGCTGGTGTTCATCCTCATGCTGTGGGCCATCGACCCCTCGGGCATCGCGTTGATGTTCACCGAACCTCTGGGCCGCATTTTGCTGATGATTGTCGTGGTGATGATCGGTGCTGCGTTCCTGTGGATCCGCAAAATCATGGCGATCGATATATGAAATGGCAGATGGTAGATGGCAGATGGATCGAACTATGACAATCCGGCACCTCAGTCTTATCCATTTGCCATCTGCCATTTGCCATCTGCCATACGGCATTCACAATGACTGACCCCATCCTGCAAATCTTCCTCTCGCTGCTCGTATTCGCAGGCGTGTTCCTGCTGATCTACGCGGTGTTCCGGCATCCGGTGCCGGCCGAGGCACCGGTGCATCGCCGCTTCGCCGCCGCGGTCGGTCAGCAGCGCAACACCATGTTCGAGCAGCCGATGCTGGCGCCGCTGATGGGGCTTGGTCTGACATTGGCCCGCCGGCTGTCCGTGCCGCACTTTCGCAAACGTATTCGCCAAAGCCTCAACGCCGCGGGCAATCCCAGCGGTTACAGCGTCGAGGAATACCTGGCCATCTGCATGCTGAGCGCGGCCGGTTGCGCCCTGGCGGCGGCACTGGTGCTGCTGTGGATCGGCAGCAGTCTGGCGGCCATGTTCGCGCCGCTGGCAGGCATCGCAGGTTTCTATCTGCCGCTGTGGGCGCTCGACAGCGCGGCCAAGTCCCGGCTGGTGCGCATCAGCAAACAGTTGCCCTACACGCTGGACCTGATCTCCCTGACCATGGGGGCCGGGGCGGCCTTCAGCGAAGCCATCGAGACGCTGATCCGCGATGATCCGGATCAGGATCTGAACCAGGAACTGGCCATCGTGCTCAGCGAGATGCGCTTCGGCGCGACGCTCAGCAATGCCATGGAGAATATGGCCGAGCGCATCCCGCTGCAGACGCTGCGCTCGGTGGTCGCAGCCGTGGTGCAGAGCCAGAAGCTGGGCACCACACTGTCGGTGATCCTCAAGGACCAGGCGGACATGATGCGCACCCACCGCAGCGTGCGGGCGGAGAAGCTGTCGGCTTCGGCCAGCCTGCGCATCCTGGTGCCGTCCATGGTCATCCTGCTGGCCGTGGTGATCGTGGTGTTCGGCCCCGTGCTGGTGCGTTTCTTCACTGACCGCCTGTGGTGAAGAAGCATCACGCTGATCACTGAGGAGTCCGCAACGAAGGGCTGGATCACCCGGGGATGACCCGTGTGACACCGCATCCGAGGCTTCGCTTCGCTCAGCCCTCGGCTTTGCCGATAAACTATTGTGCGATGAACGACACCAGTTCCATCCAGATTCAGATTCTGGCCGGCTCCGCCGCGGGTCGCACGCTGCGCCTCGGGGGGCCGCAGGTCAGCATCGGCCGCGATGAAAACTGCGACGTGGTGATCGATCTGCCGTTCATCTCCCGCACGCAATGCGAGCTGCGCCTGGAGGCCGACCGCTGGGTGCTGGTCAACCGCTCCGATAACGGCACGCAACTGTCACGCAAACTGGTCACCACCAAGCCGCGCCCGATCCAGGATGGTGATGTGCTGCGCGTGGGCAAACAGTCGGTCGCCCAGTTGACCCCATTGATCGTCCCGACCGCCGACGGCCAGAAAAACACGCTTGCATCGAAGCCGGCTTCAAACGCCGATGCCCAACAGACCTCTTCCACTTCCAGGGGTGGAAGGTCGAAGCTATGGATCGGCATCGGCATCTACGTGGTCATCATGCTGTGCGTGATTGTCGCTTTCGCCACCTTGACCAGTAAGCCCACCAAAACGGACCACATCGCCGCCATCCGCACCGTCGGCAACGAGCAGATCGCCGAGGAGATCCGCAAGCCATTGGAGAAGCGTGCCCCGCAGGAACTGAAGATGGCCGAGCAGTTGCAGCGAGCCCGCGAGCTGTTCGAGATGCGCGACTCGCAGCCCGACGCCCTGTACCGCTGCCACGAGGCTTACCAGGTGGCCTTGACCTATGCTGCCGGCGACACGTTCCCCGATCCGCTGGACCAGCGCCGCTATCAACTGGCCCAGGATGAGTTGATCCAGCGGGTGACCGATGGCTATCGTTCAGCCTCGGACCTGCTGGCCGCGCGGCGATTCGATGAGGCGGCCGCCATGTTCGCCCGACTGGAAGCGATGTACCCGGCCGGCCGCGACAGTGCCGTCTATCGCAGCATTCAGGAACAGCACGCCGCAGCCCGGCGGGAATTGGATAAACGATGAACACCCAGGATCTACTCACACAACCCAACGCCACCGGCCGCTACGGCAACTATGGCGGCGTGTACGTGCCCGAAACACTGCACCACGCCATCGCACAACTGGCCGCGGAATATGAAAAGGCCCGCCACGACGATCGTTTCAGCCGGCAGTTCCAAGACATCCTGCGCGACTACGTCGGCCGCCCCACGCCACTGCAATTCGCCCGCCGCCTGACCGAACACGTGGGCGGCGCGCAAATCTGGCTCAAGCGCGAAGACCTGGCCCACACCGGAGCCCACAAAATCAACAACGCACTCGGCCAGGCTCTGCTCACCCTGCGCATGGGCAAGAAACGCATCATCGCTGAAACCGGGGCCGGACAGCACGGCGTCGCCACCGCCACCGCCGCCGCGTACTTCGGCCTCAAGTGTGATGTCTTCATGGGCGTCGAAGACATGCGCCGCCAGCGCCCCAACGTTCTGCGCATGCAACTGCTCGGCGCTACCGTCGTCCCCGTGGACAGCGGCAGCCGCACGCTCAAGGACGCCACCAACGCCGCCATGCGTGACTGGATGGCCACCAGCGACCACACGCACTACATCATCGGCAGTGTCGTCGGCCCGCATCCGTTCCCCATGATCGTGC
>CAYYGM010000041.1:0-2392 GCA_964471555.1 uncultured Phycisphaeraceae bacterium | reverse complement strand
CTCGGTGGGCGTCATCGGCCGCGAGGCCCGACGTCAGGCCCTGGAACAGATGGGCAAACTGCCAGATTGCCTGATCGCCTGTGTCGGCGGCGGCTCCAATGCCGCAGGATTGTTCCACCCCTTCGTCGGCGATGAGTCGGTTGCCATGGTCGGCGTCGAAGCCGGCGGCCGCGGCAGCACGCTCGGCGATCACGCGGCCAGCATCTGCTTCGGCCAGCCCGGCGTCCTGCACGGCTCACTCAGCTACGTACTCCAGGACACCGACGGCCAAACCTCACCCGTGCACTCCATCAGTGCCGGCCTCGACTACCCCGGCGTCGGGCCCGAGCACGCCAGTTGGGCCGACGCCAGGCGCGTCAGCTACACCAACGCCACCGACGCCGATGCGATGAAAGCCTTCTCCCTGCTCACGCGCACGGAAGGCATCATCCCCGCCCTGGAAAGCTCGCACGCCGTCGCCGAAGCCATCAAGCGCGCCCCGACCATGAGCAAGGGCCAGATCATCCTGGTCAACCTCTCCGGCCGCGGCGATAAGGATCTCGATGAAGTGACCCGCCTGAAGAGCCAGCAACCGTAAAAACACAACCGTGTCGATCCATCTTCAAAGACTAAAAACTGGAAATTAGACAACACCCCGCACGCCGATCATGCGAGGTGTTGTGCATTGCTGTTTGGCTTCTACTGCTGACGCGGCATCACACTGCACGCTGTCGACGAACCAACGCCAGACCGCCCAGCACCAGCAGGCTCGCCATCCCCGGCTCAGGGATGATTGTTTCGACGAGCGAATAGAAAGCGCACTCGCTGTCGGGCAGACCAAGCAGGTCATTGAAACCGATGCGGACGATCGAGTTTTCGCTGTTGGTGACGCCGTTGTCCCAATTGGTGCCGACGCCCGCCGTGTTCCCGTGGGCCGTGAAGCCGGGGTTGTCAAACGTACCGATATAGAACGCACAGTCCGGCCCGACGGTGGCAAGATCGCCATAACCGTGGTGGCCCGGCAGCGTCAGGGCAATATCGACCGGCGTCACGGTTCCCTGATAACCGGGGCTGCCGAAGTCATAGCGCGTGATCGAGCCGTCATTGTTGTTGGCATAGACCGAGTTGCCGAACGGCCCGGCTCCGAAGGCCAGACCATCGGGATAGTGCGTGGTGTTGAACTGTTTGATCAGTCCGCCACTGCTGTTAATGATGATGATACTGCTGTTGCCCTGCCCGGCCAGTGCGATCTCCCCGCCCGGCCCGGTTTCAATGTCATCGATCAACGTGGGTGCGGTGTAGATGAGCGAGTTGACCTGGCTCACCGGGTCATACACATAGACGTTGCTGGCGCCGTACGAATCGGTGTAAACGATCTCGCCGTTGGGCAGCGTGTTGATGCCGTAGCCGGATGTTGACACGGTGTTGGGCATGTTGACTGCGGGCAAGGCCCAGTTGCTCGGGTCCACGCGCTGCAGGCCGGAGGGGCCGACGGTGTAGAGGTATCCATCGGTGCCGTTGGTGATGCCCGCGCCGCTGGACAGGCCTGGAACCACATGAGTCGTCAGGAGATTGTGAACACTCGTGCCCTGGTGGACGCCGTTGGCGGTCAGGTTGTATTCATTGATGTAGCCGTTGCCTTTGGTCAGCAGATGCCCGGACATCGTCCATGCACCACAACCCTCATTGCCGATGGGGCCAGCGTAAATTCCAAAGGTGTAGTTTGGATCCTGATACTGATCGAAATGCCCGGCAGCCATTGCCGCTGATGCAAACACCGCACTCATAACGATGCCTGCCTGAACGAGTCGAACGCCGATCCGACGATGCATCACCGCGTTCATATCTTTGCTCCTGCCAAAATTGACCGTGACTCTGAAATGTCCCGATAGCCTTGTCCGACTACGCCGCCGGACTACATGGGCAATTGTAGCCGTGCCCTGTTGCGTTTCTCGTTTTTCAAAATTTCTTGCCGACGCCGCGCCATACCAGACCGTCTTGGGATCAGTCACCGGGTTGAACCGTCCTCTGCCACGCCCGGTTCCTCCACTGCATGCACGGTTTACCCTTGACTTAAATCGATGGGATCTGTTGGGGGCAAAAATGAATCTTTCTGATGGAATCAGCAAACAGTTTCGTTGTGCGCTTCCTCATGGCAGCAAATAGCTTGCGCGAAAACCGTAACTTGACTGAAGCGCGGTTCAACCACTTGGCCTGGACCAGTGAATTCTTGCGATACCAGCCACGAAGATAGATCAGAATATCCCGTTCAATCACTGCCGCCGCGGCGACGAAGGTCTCGATGGAGCGACCGGGTTGCTGGGTAAGGCTTGAGGCGAATCGGTTTGGACAGGATAACAGGATGGACAGGATCAACAGGATAAGAATACAGGTTGAATAATCCTGTCGATCC
>CAYYGM010000040.1:0-31413 GCA_964471555.1 uncultured Phycisphaeraceae bacterium | reverse complement strand
TTTAGATTTTAGATTGCTTGCGCAAAAGGCCTCTTGCCTTTCAATCTAAATTCTAAAATCTAAAATCTAAATTCTAACATCTCCCCCTCACTCGTCAGCAGGTTGTAGTTCCGCCGACTCGGTTTCGCTCTTGGGGATGTTCAGTTCGTCGAGTTTGCGATAGAGGCTGGAGATGCCGATGCCCAGGTGTTTGGCGGTTTCGGTTTTGTCGTAGTCATGGCGCTTGAGGCACCAGAGAATGTGCTGACGCTCGAAGCCGGCCATGGCATCCTTGAGAGTTTCACTGTCGCCTTCGGTGAAGCCGGGTGCGGAGAAAGGCAGATCGTCCACCTGCACGTGGCGACCTTCAGCGAAGATCACGGCACGTTCGATCACGTTTTCCAACTCGCGCACATTGCCGGGCCAGTCGTGGCTGAGCATGGCACGCATGGCGGCATTGCTGATGCCGAGCACCTGCTTGTTCATGGCTTTGGTGTACTTGTCGAGGAAATGCTGCACGATGGCGGGCAGGTCTTCCTTGCGCTGGGCCAGTGGGGGCAGTTCGAGTTTGACGACATTCAGGCGGTAAAGCAGGTCTTCGCGGAAGGTGGCGTCGCGCACCATCTGGTCGAGGTTGCGATTGGAGGCGGCAATGATGCGCAGGTCCACGGGGCGCGGGCGGGTGTCGCCGACGGGGACGACGGCTCGTTCCTCGAGCACGCGCAGCAGCGAGCTTTGCACACCCACGGGCAAGGTGGAGATTTCATCGAGGAAAAGTGTGCCGTGGTTGGCTGCTTCGAAGTAGCCGATCTTGTCGCGGATGGCGCCGGTGAATGCGCCGCGGCGGTAGCCGAACAGTTCCGACTCGATCAGGTTGTCGGGGATGGCGCCGCAGTTGACGGGGACGAAGGGCTTGTCGCGGGTGATGCCGTTGTAGTGGATGGCGCGGGCGAACAGTTCCTTGCCGGTGCCGGACTCGCCGACGATCAGCACGCTGCTCTTGACGGTGGAGAGTTTGCGCACCATCTCGAACAGCTTCTGCATGGAAGGCGCGGAGCCGACGAGGTTGTGGAAGGTGGATTCGCCGGCCAGTTGCTCGGTGATGATCTGTCGCGTGCGGCGGGCTTCGCCGTAGTCCAACGCGCGCTGAATCTTCATGAGCATGTCGTCGAAGTTGACCGGCTTGAGCAGGTAGTCATACACCCCGGCCCGCATGGCGCTGACAGCGCTTTCCACGGTGCCGTAGGCGGTCATGATGATGACGGGCGTGTCGGGGCAGATCTGCTGCAGGTGGCCCACCAGGGTCAAACCATCCATCTCCGCCATGCGGATATCGGTGATGATCAGGTCGAACGATCGGCCAAGCACCTTGTCCCGGGCGACGACGCCGTTGTCCGCCTGCTCGACCTCGTAGCCCTCCTCGGTCAGCAGGTTGGCGAGAGTGTCCCGAAGCACGGGCTCGTCTTCAACGATCAAAATCGCTTTGCTCATAAGCTGCTCACCGGACGAGAGTTCTGCCTGATTTGGGAGCCTCTGACAGAACGTTATTCTCAAAAGTGGGAAGGATCAATTCACCGGAAATTTCCTCATCAGTCAGGTAGCAGGCGGGGTCGGACTCCCAGGGGTCGCCGGTCACCTGCTCGGCCCGTGCCCGCAGCGAGCCGGCACAGGCGTAACGGAACCGGCAGGTGCCGCAACGGCCCTTGAGCAGGGGCAGGCGGTCCTTGAGGCCAGCCATGATCGGGTCACTGGTGTCCTGCCAGATCTCGGAGAATTTGCGTTGTTTGACGTTGCCGAAGGTGCGGTACATGGAGAACTGATCGGCGTGGACGTTGCCGTAGAAGTCGATGTTGGCGATGCCGACGCCACTGGAATAGCGCCCGCCGCCGTTCCAGAGGATCATATCCAGCACCTGTTGGGCACGGGGGTGGCCCTCGCGCAGCATCTTCAGATACAAGTACGGCCCGTCGCAGTGGTTATCCACGGTCAGGATTTCAACGGGCTTGCCCTGTTCGTTCATCTGCCTGGTGCGGTTGAAGATGGTGTCGATGGCCTGGCGGCTCTCGGCAGGGTTCAGGGCCATCAGGTTGACGCCGCGGCCGGCCGGGCAGAGGTGATAGAAGCAGGCCCGGTTGATGCCTTCGCGCTCAATCAGGTCGAAGATGTGATCGAGATCCTGGGCGGTGTGGCGGGTCAGCGTGAGGCGCAGGCCGACCTTCTGGCCGGCATCGACGCAGTGGCGGAAGCCGCGCATGGTGCGCTCGTAGGCGCCCTTCATCCCGCGGAATTCATCGTGAATTCCAGGGGTTGCCGAGTCCAGGCTGATGCCGATGTAGGCGAACTTCAACTCCACGAAACGTTTGGCGATCTTCTCGTCGATCAGCGTGCCGTTGGTCGAAAGCACCACGTGCAGGCCCAGGCTGCGGGCGTATTCAGCCAGCTCGAAAAGGTCCGGGCGAGTCAGCGGTTCGCCGCCGGAAAAAAGCACGGCCGGCACCTGGAACTGGGCCAGATCATCCAGCACGGCCGTGGCCTGTTCGGTGGTTAACTCGTCGGGGTAACGCTTGGCTTCGGAGTCGGTGTAGCAGTGGACGCACTTGAGATTGCACGTTCGCGTGAGGTTCCAGACCACGATGGGGCGGCGGTCCTTGGCAGCCTTGGCCACGTGCATGCGTTGGTGCTCGGGGGGATCGATCTGGGTAATCGCCCGTCCGTAACGATGGGGGGTGCTGGGCGTTTCGACGCCGCCGTAGAGGACACTGACATCAATCATGTTTCGCTCCGATTCTCAACAGCTACCCGCAAGCATAGCCGGCCAGGTCACAGCATAAAGCGGGACGATGGAAACACTCTAAACAATCCGCGTGCCGGACAGGGGCGAAATCCGCGAATCAGCCAATATTCTCCGCATGAGCCGGGGCAGACTTCTAAGCCATGACTCACAAAGGAGATAAGTCCAGGAGTGTCGGCGCCACACCCTGCCGCGCCGACAGGCTCCGGGAATGCCCCGGATGCTCTGATTTCGATCGCTTTCCTGTTGTTGAGGATCATGCAAATGGCACATGTGGACAGTAAAAGCACGCACCCCATCCCAGCGTTGATGGCCACGTTCAGATATATCCACTTGAGCCATGTTACGGCGGTTTCACATAGACATCAAATAATCTACATAAAATCATGCCAATCAATGTTTTGGATCAATAACACACTGTGATTTTATGGCACAGGAACACCGCATTCGATTCTCTTGACAGATAATTACCCAGAGTATATATATTGGGTGTATATATATTACCTCGCGGGCGGTTGACACATGCTTTCAACTCTGAGCACATGGGCTTTGGCGGGTCTGACCAGCTTCCTGCTGGCAGCGGGCAATAGCGACGGTCCAGCCGAACTGGTGCTGACCTTTGGCCACGATCGCGATGTGCCGCTGTCCATGGAAGTCGTGGGTGCGGCGGACGTCGTCCTGCTCGACTTCGACGGCGACGGTGACCTGGATCTGCTGAGCACCGGCGGGGACAAGCTGAGTCTGATCGAGAACATCGGCACAGCACAGCAGCCGCGCTTCGCCAACACGTTCTTCGACGCCCGCCCAGTCCTGAACGATCCCCGCCTCGGCCGCTTCATGGCTGCTATCAATCAACCGGGGCCGGCCGATCTGCCGCCCGGTGCATCCATCATCGGCTTCGATCGCCACGAACACGTCAGCGACATCAGCAAGATCAACCTGAAACTGAATCTGTTCATACCGCACCGCGAAGGCGATCAGGTCACCTGGGACATCCGCCCCGCTTTCAATCAAGCCGGCCAACCCATCGAGATGTTCGCTGACACCTGGATGTGTCCCACCATCGATGCCGGCGATCTGAACGGTGACGGCAGAGACGACCTGGTTGTCGGCATCTCGCACCCGCACATCGCACAACCCAGCGGTGACTACTCGGCCGGCTATAACCATCCGCAGGACAGTTGGAATCCCTACGCCAGCCGCGTGTACGTGCTCTACAACCTTTCGCAAGGCAACAAGCTCATCTTCTCCGATCCGCAGGTGATCGATGCGGACGGCCAGTCGATCAAACCCTACGGCTTCACCTATCCGAAACTGCAGGACTTCAATCACGACGGCAAACTCGACCTGATCGTCGGCCAACATCGTCCCGGCCTGATGGCGTTCCGGAACGTCGGTACCGCGCAGAAAGCTTCCTTCACCGACGCGGGACTGCTGGCTGACACCGAGGGCCAACCGATCCTCAGCATCTACGCGATTCATCCTTTCTTCGGTGATCTGAACGGCGACGGCCGCGATGACATGCTGACCACCACTTACTTCGGCTGCGTCAACACGCTGCGGCTGTACGTGCAGCAAGGCGACAGCGCCGCCGGCTGGGATTTCCAGGGTGAATTGCAGATGGCCGGCCGCGCCGACACGCCGGTGACGGGGCAGGGCATCTGCACCATGGAGCCGATCGACTGGGACCATGACGGCGATACCGACATCGTGCTCGGCTCCGAGCCTTGCGCGCCGACGGTGCTGATCAATCAGGGCAGCAATGCCGCGCCGGTGTGGGATGCGCCGCGACGATTGCAGTTCGTGGATGGCCAGCCGGTGGAGTATTACAGCATCGATCGCGGTCGCGGTTCGGTATGGGGGCCGGGCGAGTATTACATGGAGCGATCACAGCCGCGGCTGGCGGATTGGGATGGCGATGGTGTGCTGGACATGCTCACCGGCTCGATGGGTCTGCGACAGTTGTGGCTGCGGGGTCAACAGGTGGA
Source organism: uncultured Phycisphaeraceae bacterium (assembly GCA_964471555.1). Lineage (GTDB taxonomy): Bacteria > Planctomycetota > Phycisphaerae > Phycisphaerales > Phycisphaeraceae > JADLFV01. Next base: position 26,655 of record CAYYGM010000040.1, on the reverse strand, counting down.
CGGCGAATTGCGCTTCGAGCAGCCGGTGGTGTTCACGGTGGGCGGCAAACCTTTGGATGCAGCACATCGCGTGCAACCGGCGGTCATCGACTACAACGGTGACGGCCGACTCGACCTGATCGCACTGGATGATCAGAACATCGTCACGCTCTGGCCGGGCGACGGCACGGCTGAACTGGGTGCGGGCAAACCCATGCTCGGGCCGGACGGTCAGCCGATCCAACTGAGCAGCAACATCCTCGGTGTCGGTCACGGCCGCAAGGCGATTGATGCGGTCGACTGGAATCTGGACGGCTCGATCGACCTGGTCGTTTACCAATCCTTCAACAGGTCCGGCGGCGTGGTGCTGTACCTGGGCGCTGCCCAGCCGATGCACTTCGACAACCCGATCAAGCAGCACGATCTGCTGTCCTATCACACCGGCGGCATCGGGCTGGCGGATTGGGACGGCGATGGCTATCTCGATGTGTTCACCGGCGGCGACGGTCGCCATCTTTCGGCCGGCGCCAAACCGCGCGGCCAGTTGTTCATTCTCAACGGTCGGCTTCTGCCCTCGCCCCCGGCGATGCGACCCGTCAACGCCAACCCGTAAGTCACGAGGATTTTGTCATGACTAGCGCTTCCGCCAATTCGCTCAAAGACCAGGCTTACAGCCAGATTCGCCAGCGCATCGAGCAAGGCGATTTGAACCTGGGCGATCGTGTCTCCACGCGCGAGCTGTCCAAGGTGCTGGACATGAGCTCGATCCCCATCCGCGAAGCGATCACGCAACTGGTCAGCGAAGGTTTCATCGAGCACCGCCCGGGCATCGGCACGTTCGTGAAGAACCCGACGCGGCAGGAAATTCAGGATGTGTACGAGCTGCGCATTCTGCTGGAGTCCTATGCCGCCAAGCGGGCTGCGGAATACAAGGGCGAAGAAGGCCTGACCGAGATGCGTCAGGCGGTCGAGTTGATGCACGAGATCCGCAAGCGTCTGCAGCGCCATGAAAGCGAAGGCGGCGACGAGCTTTACGAAGGCCACTGGGGCACGGCCGATGCCGCGTTCCACATTGCCGTGTTCCGTCGGGCGGGCAATCAGCAGGCTGTGCGCACCATGACCAATCTGCGCCTGATGACGCGCATCTTCACCCGTCGAGCCGCAGCCGGTCGCGTGCGCAACCTCGACGTGATCATCGAGCATCACGAAAAGATCATGGATGCGATCGAGCGCCACGACGCCCGTGAGGCAGCCCGCCTGATGCGCCGTCACATTCGCGGCGGCTGCATCGACGCCTTGACCTACTTCGATCGTCAGACCCGCACCGACAGCGACTCAAACACTCAAGTTGACCAGGTCATGGAGGCAATGCGACAGAGCCTTCACGACATCAGGGAAGAACACTGAATCGTCACAAGTCTGGCTGATTTCATTGTGAAATCAGCGGTGGACCGTTTAATTTCAAGCAAGGAGAAAGGACATGAAAGTGCGTAAGACTCAACAACTTTGGGCCACGATGGTGGCCGGGGCGCTCTGGTGTTCGCTGGGCCAGGCTTCGGTCCTGGACAGCGCCACCGTCCACTACCAGTTCGACCAGACCCAGCTCAACGCCGGCATTTTTCAGGATCTGACCGCCAACAACGTGGACCTGGTCGTCAGCGGCGCAGGCTCACCGACTGTCGGGACTGCCCCCGCCATGGCCGGCGGTGATGCCCTCACCCTGCCCAGTGATGCCCAACTGGTCCCCCAGACCTCGGGCAGCGACTCCGTGCTCGATCTGACCAGCTCGGCCAGTTCCAAGTTCACGCTGGCCATGTGGGCCCAGCGCCCGGCCGACGACGATGACTTTGTCATCAGCAAGATGGAATCCAGCGGCAACTACCGCGGCTGGTGGGTGCTCATCGAGAACAACGGCAAGATCGGCGTCATCATCCGCAACACCAATACCGGCGCCGACCGCCTGTGGTATCGCACCACCAACGAAGTCATCCCCGATGCGGACAACAACTTTCATCACATCGCCGTCACCTACGACTTCGTCCCCAGCAGCAGCGATCCCAACCGCGGCATCAAGATTTACCTGGACGGCGTCGCCCAGGATCTGACCATCGACACCAACTCCAGCGGCAACAACTTCGACAGCAATGACTACAACCTGACCAACAGCGGTGCGTTCACGGTCAATGGCCGCAACGGAGCAGGCACGCTGGGCAGCAACGGCACGGTGGCTGATCTGGCGATCTGGAACAGCGCTTTGTCCGAGTCAGATATCCAGACGCTGATTCCCGAGCCGGCATCCGCTTCCCTGGCGTTGATCGGTTCGCTGGTCCTATTGCGCGTTCCTCATCGGTAATCCATTGTGACATGGGCCCTACTGGCGCCGCCTGTGCCGGTAGAGGCTATTTTTTCATCAGTCCCTCAATCGGAGGCTTACAGCATGTTTTACCATCGGCCCGCAATCTGCTTGAGTTTCATCATCTCTCTGGCGCTAGGCGCATCCTGGGCGGGGGCCACGTCGTACGACAGCGCCCTGGTTCATTACCAATTCGATCAGACCCAGTTGAATGCCGGCGTTTTTCAGGATCTGACCAGCAACGACGTGGACCTGGTCGTCAGCGGCAGCGGCACACCCACCATCGTCTCCAGCCTGGCCGGCGACGCCGTCGTCCTGCCCAGCACGGCCCAACTGGTGCCGCAGACTGCCGGCAGCGATTCAATCCTCAACCTCACCAGCTCCCTGAACTCCAAGCTCTCCCTGTCGATGTGGGCCCAGCGCCCGGATAACGATGATGACTTCATCATCAGCAAGATGGAATCCAGCGGCAACTTCCGTGGCTGGTGGGTCATCATCGAGAACACCGGCCAAATCGGCGTCATCTTCCGCTACACCAACACCAGCACGGGGCCCGACCGTCTCTGGTATCGAACCACCGACGAGGTGATCCCTGATGCAGACAATGATTTCCATCACATCGCTTTCACCTATGACTTTGTCGATAGCGGCACCGACCCCAACCGCGGCATCAAGGTTTACGTGGACGGCGTCGCTAAGGATCTGACCATCGACGTCAACACCAGCGGCACTAACTTCGACAGCAATGATTTCGATCTGTCCAACAGCAACCCGTTCACCATCAACGGCCGCAACGGTGTCGGTACGCTGGGCAGCAACGGCACATTGGCTGAACTGGCCATCTGGAACAGCGCCCTGACTGCCAGCCAGATTGATTACCAGTACCAGTCTGTCGTCAATCATGCCGGCGATGCCAACGGCGACGGCATGGTCAACCTGGCGGACCTGCAAATCCTCGGCGACAACTGGCAGGCCACGGATGCCGGCTGGTCGGCGGCTGACTTCAGCGGCGACCAGGCGGTCAACCTCGCGGACCTGCAGATCATCGGTGACAACTGGGGCTACGGCGCAGGTGCAGATGTCAGCTTCGATGAAGCGCTGGCCCAGGTCGGCATTGTCGTGCCCGAGCCGGCAACGCTGGGGCTGCTGGGACTGGCGCTGCCGCTGATCCTGCGACGGCGAACAAACCGTTGATCCAACAACCTCCTAGCACGGAGGCTGCTTGATCGCGGCCTTCGTGTTTTGCCTCCTGTTGATCGATTCGGCCTTACACACAAGGGGTGATTCACATGTCACAACGCAAAGGTTTCACACTGATCGAGTTGCTGGTCGTTATTTCCATCATCGCTCTGTTGATCTCCATCCTGTTGCCGGCTCTGAAGAAAGCCCGTGAGGCGGGCAAGCAGGTGCAGTGCCTGGCCAACCTCAAGCAGATCAGCGTGGCGACCTTCGCCTATGCCAACGACGCCCAGGGCTACCTGATGGTCCGCCCGGGCATCACCCAATGGCCCCACTGCATGAAAAAGTCGCCCCTGTACGACCTGGAAAAAACCTTCATCAATCCCTACATCGGCCCCAACACCCGGGACAAGACCTTGTTCAGTCCGGGCCCCTACATCGGCGAGTTCCGCACGCCCAATTCCAGTGGCTACCGCTCCACCGACGATCCCAGCTACGTCACCTACATGTACCTCAACTACCCGCGCTTCACCAGCAGCGGATGGTGGCCCACGGCCAACCCGTACGACCTCACACGCACCGATATCGATCCCCAATTCAACTCCTGCGCGTTATGGTGCGTCCTGACCTATCGCAACAACGGTGTTTATGCCGGTTACGATCTGAGCATCAATGCCGAGCCCACAGGGACCAATGCGGTTTTCGGCGACAGTTCCGCCAGTTGGGTGGAGTGGAGCCTGATGGAGCAGTTCTGGAACACTTCCTTACAATTCTGGCGTCCGATGACCCGCGGCACGTTCTGATGCAACTGCTGTGAACCCGGCAACCGCTGCGATAAGATGAGCGATTGATGAATGGAACACTGAGGGTGCTGTGCTGTCTGGCCGTGCTGCTGTCGCTGTGCGTGGCGGCACGGGCGCAGACGACGGAGCATCCCTGGCTGCAATGGCAAAGCCCCACCGTGTGCGACGTCGATCTGAGCGGCGCGTATGTGGGCAGGCACAGCGGCGTGGTGCTGGCGGCGGGTGGTGTGGACGGACAGGGGCGATTGAGCGATCGCATCTTCGCGCTGCTGCCGCAGGCGGACGGCGCAACCCGGTGGATCGAAGCAGGTCGTCTGCCGCGCGCCATGGCCCAGGGCGCCAGCGCCTCGACGGCTGAAGGCGTCTGGTGTCTCGGTGGGAACAATGAGCAGGGTCCGTGCGCCGATGTGCTGTTGCTGCAATGGGACGCGGCTGACAAACAGGTGCGCGTCAGCGAACAAACCAGTCTGCCGATGGCTTTGCAGCAGGCGGCGGCGGCCGGCTATGGGTCGGCGATTTACGTGGTGGGTGGTATCGGCGCGGACGGCGCGCTCAATGATCGGCTCCTGTCGCTGGAGGTGCAGCAGGAAGCGGCCGCGAACTGGACCGAGTTGCCGAAGTTGCCCAGTGGTCCGATCGCCGCGGCACAATTCCTGCCGCAGGGCGGAGCGGAGAACAACTGGCTGTACCTGATCGGCGGACACACCACTGAGGGCGACAGCGCCCTGGTGTGGCGTTATCAGCCGTACCGCAGACAATGGCAGGCGGTCACGCCGATGCCGGCCGCCACGGCGCAGGCGGCGGCTTTCGCATTGGGCGCTGCCCACATCCTGGTGGTGTCCCGCGATGATGCGGTGTATGCCTATCACACCATCACCGACACCTGGATCACCGCCCCGGTGGACATCCCCGACCTCAAGCGCCTTTACGGCGTGGCTCAGAACGGCAAACAGGTCACGCTGGTCGGCGCCAACGACGGACAACTGATCGCTCTGCCGGGGCGAGCCACGTTCAAAAGCTCGCAGTTGTCGCTGGCTGACTATCTGGCCCTGGGCGGTTACCTGCTGTTCATCGTGCTGGTGGGTCTGTACTTCACCAACCGCGGCAAGTCAACGAAAGATTATTTCCTGGGCGGCAATCGCATTCCCTGGTGGGCGGCGGGGCTGAGCCTGTTGGCCACGCAGGTCAGCTCCATCGGCTTCATGGCGGTGCCGGCCAAAACCTTCGCCACCGACTGGGCCTACTTCCTGGGCATCCTCACCTGGTTCATGGTGGTGCCCATTGTCATCCGCTTTTACATTCCCTTCTTCCGCAAGCTGGAGTTGACCAGCGCTTATGAATATCTGGAGCTGCGCTTCAACCTGCCGGTGCGCCTGTTGTCCGCCCTGCTGTTCTGCCTGCTGCAAATCGGACGTTTGAGCGTCGTGCTGTATCTGCCGGCCCTGGCCCTGGCGGCGGTCACCGGCATTGATCAGACACTGTGCATTCTGATGACCGGATTGCTGGCGACGATCTACACCTACTTCGGGGGCATGGAGGCGGTGGTGTGGACCGATGTGGTGCAGACCGGACTGCTGCTGGCGGGCGTGTTGCTGAGCATCGCGTTCGTGATCATCAAGATCGGCGGCGACGTGTCGCAGTTCACGCACATCGTGCTGCACGACCACAAGATGCAGCTCGTGCTGCCGGGCCATGATGCGAGCAAAGCGGTGCTGTGGGTGGTGATCCTCGGTTACTTTTTCTCACGCTTTGCAGGCTTGTCCAGCGATCAGGCCAACGTGCAGCGCTACCTGACGACGCGCGACGCCAGGCAGGCCGGCCGGGCCTTATGGTTGGACGTGGCGGTGTCGATTCCCTGGGCTTTCACAGTGTTTTTCCTGGGCACCGCGCTGTACGTGTTCTACAAGCTGCACCCGAGTTGGCTGCATCCGGCGGTGGACACCAACGGCATCGTGCCGCTGTTCGTAGCCCAGGCGTTTCCGCCCGGGCTGGCCGGGGTCATCATCGCGGCCATCTTCGCGGCTGCGATGTCCAGCCTTGATTCCTCCATGCACTCAACCTCCACCGTTCTGGTCACCGACTTCTACGCCCGCCTTCTCCCGCGCAGCAATGACCGCGCGCGCCTGATCCTGGCCAAGGCAATGGTCGGTTTGCTCGGCGTGTTCGGCACCATCACCGCGCTGTACCTGGCTTCGTCGCAAATCAAGTCCGTCTGGGACCAGTTCGGCACCATCCTGGGCCTGTTCGTGGGCGCGGTGGCGGGACTGTTCGTGCTGGGCTTGTTCACCGTCCGCGTGGACGGCTGGGATGCCCTGATCGGGGGCATCGTGGGCGTGTTAGCCACGACCTACGTGAGCTTTTACACGCACGCATTCTTCCTGCTCTATCCGGCGGTGGGCGTGCTGGTGACCGTGATCGTCGCTTATGCCGCCAGCTTCATCCCGCGCTCGCGCCGGTTGGCCAGGCAACTGACCGTCTTTGCGCCTCAGGCAGCGGTCGATTGATCACCAAGGCTGGCGCGGGCGATGACGTTGATCGGCTGCTGCGGGCCGTTGTGGCGACGGAACACCAGTTCGCCATGCTCGTTGCTGTCGATGCACAGCGGGCCCGAGACGTCATCGAACACCCGCCATTCGCAGGATTCGGTCTGGATGAGCACGCCCTGGTGCAGGGTGCGTTCGATGGCCAGATGCACACGGCGCTGCTTGCGGATCTGCTCCTGCATGGCCTCGATGCTGGCGGACAGTTGCTCGCTGTAGGCTGCGAAACGCTGGATCTCGAAGATGATCTCGGTCATCCGTTCGCGCTGTTGCGGTTTGAGACGATGACGGTTCAGTTCGAGTTCGGATTGTTCCTTGATCAATTTTTTATGCTGGTGAATCACCTTCTGCTGCATTTTCTGCATCTTGACCAGCAGGGTTTGCAGGCGGGGGACGCGGCCGACAATGATCTGGGTGGCGTTGCCGGCCGGGCTGCCGAGGGTGGCGATGCGCACGGCGCCGGTCGGCACCAGCACGCCGCCGATGATCGAGCCGGTGGGCGAATCGATCTGGCCGTGGACCACGATCTGCGAGCCGATGGCTTCGCGTTCGAGGCGCAGGTCGCCCTTGACGCTGGCGGTGACGGCATCGAGGAATCGGACGATGAGGTTGCCGCCGACCTGGAGTCGGCCGCTCTGTCGTCCCGCCATGCCGCCTGAAGCCACCAGGTCGCCGCCGCAGTAGATCTCCGCCGCCTCGATGACGCCGGAGACCTGCACGCTGCCGCCGGCTCGAACCGTGAAACGATCACCGATGTGGCCGCGAATGACGACGTTGCCGGTGAAGTCGATGTTGCCGGTGGAGAAGTCAACGTCGTTGGAAACTTCCAGCACCTGGCTGATGCCGGCCTTGTCATGTTGACGGATGAGAATGCCGTCGGCCTGAGCGACCAGGCGTTGCTGGGCGTCGAGGAGGATCGAATCATCGGTGGTCAGCGGCGGCGGTTTGCCGGCAATCGCAGCCAGAATGTGGCCGGTGACATCGCGACCGTCTTCACCCGCCGTGGCGGGCGTAACCTGCCCCAGCACCTGGCCGTGGCGCACCATGACAAACGCGCTGCGGTCGTAGAAGCTGGTGTCCTGACAGACCTGCGAGGGCTCCTGCACGAGCCATTGCACCTGGGCGTCGCGGCCGTGCTGGGGCGCGGTGGCCTGGGCGATGAGCGCCTCGACCGCTTGGCCCTCCGGCGGCAGTTGCGCCAGCAGTGAATCAATGGCCTGTTGGACTTCGGTGGTGAACTGGACGCCGGCTTCAACACACAGAGACCGGCAAAACTCGGGCGTCAGCCAGGAACGCGAAAACGTGGGCGGCACCAACAGGTGCGCCTGCTGCTTATCCGCGCTGACGCGCACTCGCGGCTGGGCCTGCTTGGGATCCTGTTCGCCCATAAATCACTCATCACATCGCCCCGCCAGCGCACCTCAGGCAGCCTGGCCCTTGGTCAGCGTGTAGCTGATCCTCTCCTGAAGCACGTCCGGCGTGAACGGCTTGACGATGTAGTTATTCACCCCGGCCTTGATCGCCTCGATCACGCGGTGCTTCTCCGCTTCGGTGGTCACCATGATGATCGGCGTGGCGGTGTCGGTGGCGCGGTAGGTCTTGAGGAACGTCAAACCATCCATGTTCGGCATGTTCCAGTCCAGAAGGATCAGATCGGGCTTGTCCGCCTTGACCTTGCTCAAAGCGTCCTGGCCGTCACAGGCTTCAATGGTCTGGTGACCGAGAGAAGTCAGGATCGACTTCTGGATGTTGCGCATGGTTCGTGAATCATCTACCAGCATGACTTTCATGATCTTGCATCTCCAGGACGCTTGGTAAGCGAATTCATTGCGGCACGCCATTTCAGGCGGCGGCGGCTTGGGCGTTGGCTTTCAATGAAACCGTGATGTCGAACGGCCCGCATTCGCAATCGCAGGGCAGCTTGATGCGCGGCGTGTCGCGCTTGGAAAACACCTGGTGGCCGGCCCCGATCACCACCGAGGGACAGGCGATGCTCACACGCATACCCGCGAAGCGGCTCTTGGCGTTGCCCGCCACCATGTTGGCCAGCTCGCCCAGGGCATCGGACAGGTCCGGGTTGTCCAGCGTCATGTCCGAGCCCACCATCAGCGAAGCAATGCGTTCGGCCGAGGCGGCGGGGAACCCGATGACGATGGCGCCGGTCATATCGCCGGAGAACCCGATGACCGCGGACACGTCGTGGCTGGCGCTGGGCTCGGTCTCCAGCGTGGGTTCATTGGTTTGCACCTCGCACTGAAGCATCATGCCGAACACGTGCTGCACCGATTCGACGAAGGCGATGATCTGCTTGCCGTCCATGTTGAAATTCCTGTTCAGTGAAAAAATTCAGGCCGCCTGGGCCAATGGTTTACGGATCATTTCAAACAAACCGGCCGCATCGAGGATGAGGCTGACGCCGCCGTCCTCGCGCACGGTGGCCGAGCCGATCGCCGGGCAGCGACCGGTGCTGCGATCCAAAGGCTTGATGACCACTTCCTGCTGTCCGATCGGTTCATCGATGCGCAGGGCGACCTGCCGATCACCCTGGCCGATGACCACCGCGAATTGGCCCGGCGCATTGCTGTCGCGGCGCGGCATTTCGAACAGACTCGCCAGATCCAGCAGCGGAATCACCTGGTCGCGCCAGCGCAGCACGGGCTGATGCTGCACGGTGTCGGCCTGGGCGTCGGCCATGCGGATGATCTCCAGCGTGTTGGCCAGCGGCACCGCCATCAGATCGCCGGCCACGCGCAGGATCATCGCGGGCATGATCGCCAGGGTCAGCGGCAGGCGAATCGAAACCGAGGTGCCCTTGCCGGGCGTGGAGTCGAGGTCGATGGTGCCGTTGAGCATGGCGACGTTGGAGCGCACCACGTCCATGCCCACGCCGCGGCCGGAAATCTGCGACACCTGCTGGGCGGTGGAGAAGCCGGGCGCGAAGATCAGTTGGATGATCTGGTGATCGCTCATGCTCTGGCGCTGGTCGGGCGTGATCAGTCCGCGCTCGACCGCGAGCTTGCCGATGACCTGCGGATCGATGCCGCGGCCGTCGTCATTGACGCGGATCAGCACGTGACTGCCTTCATGTCGGGCCAGGATGTGGATGAGGCCGGCCTCGCTCTTGCCGGATGCGGTGCGCTGCTCGGGCGGTTCCAGGCCGTGGTCGGCGCTGTTGCGCAGGATGTGGACCAGCGGATCGCCGATGTGCTCGAGCACGGTGCGGTCGACTTCGGTCTGGCCGCCGTCGATCTTCAGCTCGATCTTCTTGCCGGTGGCGCGTTCCAGGTCGCGCACGATGCGCGGGTAGCGGCCGAAGACCTTGCTCAACGGCTGCAAACGTGTCTTCATCACGCCCACCTGCAAATCGGCGGTGATGCGGTTGAGGTCGCTGGTGATCTGCTCGAACTGCTCGTGCAATTCGTGGGCGATGCCGGTCCGGGCCAGCGTGCGGTTCATGGCCAGCACACGATTCTTCTGCAGCACCAGCTCGCCCACGAGGTTCAACATGCTCTCCAGGCGATCCACGCTGACGCGAATCGTCTGCTCGGCGCTGCCGCCCCCGGACGTTGCCGCACTACCGGAAGGTGTCCCGCCGCCTGACGTTGTGTTGGCGGCAGGTGCGCTACTGGGAGTTGTCGTGGCGGAAGCGGGTGCAGACGGTGCGACGTCGCTGCGACCTTCAAGGGCAGCGGCCAACTGCTCGATTAGCGCTGGAGACGGTTCATCGAGCAGTTGGCGCTGGGTCAGTGCCTCGGCGCGGCGTGACAGTACGCCTAAAAGCGCCTCGGCAGGGATATAGGCGGCAGGACGGGCAGATGCCTGCACGTTTTCAATTTCCGCGGCGAATCGAGCCAGCGCCGCCACCTCACGGACCATGGCATCGATCTCGAAGAACTCCACCATTCGCGACAGCTCGCCGGTCATATCGCGCAAGCGGGCCAACGGCACGCGGCGGTCATCGCCTTCGCAGTGGCGCAATTGCTCAAGCAGTTCGCCCGCTTCGCGCAGCGACGCACGCAGGTCGTCAACCATGAACTCCAACAGATCCAATTTGGCCTGCGGCAGTTCGAGCGTCTGGGGCTGCTGCTTCACGGCCGGCACGGCATCATCAACGCTGCCGGTATCACGTTTCTGTTTCCGCTGTGAGCCTTCTTCACCCACACGGCGCAAGGCCTGGATCAGCGGCTGGTCCGCCTCGTCGGGCATGCGGCCTTCACGCAACTGATCAATCTGGGCTCGCAACACGTCGGCTGCCTTCAGCAACAGGTCCATCATGTCCGCGGTCAACACCGCGCCGGCATGGCGCAGGGTGTTGAGCGCATCCTCCGCCACGTGGGCCAGCGAGGTGATGGGCGTCAGGGCCAGGAAACCGCCGGAGCCCTTGATGGTGTGAATAGCGCGGAAGGAAGCGTTGATCAACTCGGCGTCGTCGGGCGTCTGCTCCAACTGCACGAGATTGCGATCGAGCGATTCGATCAGCTCGGCTGCCTCGGTGGTGAAATCCGCAAGGATTTCCTGGTCCAGATGTTCCAAGCCGGCCATAACGGTGCCTCACACCCGCGAGTAGGCGAACGATTCGGGTTCGCACAGCGGGGAAAACAGTTTCGGTTCGCGGATCGTTTCACTGTGACCGATCCAGAGCGTGCCGTCGGGAGCAAGCATCTCGTGGATCAGGCGAATGACGCCTTCGCGCATGGGAATATCAAAGTAGATCATCACGTTGCGGCAGAACACGGCATCGAATATGCCGTGCCGCTTGGCGGCCCAGCGGTCCTTGAGGTTGAGCTTCTCGAAGTGAACCATGCTGCGCAGGTCGTCATTGACGCGGTGACCGCCGTTGCTGGCGGTGAAGTAGCGCTGCAGGGTGAGCGGGTCGGTGTTGCGCGTGGAGTAGGAGGTGTACCAACCCTCCTGCGCAGTCAACAGAACCTTCTCCGAGATATCGGTGCCCAGGATCTCGATGTGCCAGTCCATCAGGCGCACGCCGAGTGTGCGGTGCAGGATCAGGGCGAGGGTGTAGGGTTCCTCGCCGCTGGAACATGCCGCCGACCACAGGCGCAGGCGCTTGACGTCGCGTCGCTTTTCCAGCAGCATCGGCAACGTGCGCCTTTCGAAGACCGCCAACTGCTGCGGATTGCGCAGGAAGCTGGTTTCGTTGATGGTGATGCGGTTGAACATCTCCTGGAACTCGTCGTCGCCCCAGGGCCCGATGGTCAGCAACTGCACGTACTGTGCGAAGCTTTCCATCTCCAGCTCCTCGAGGCGACGACTGAGACGCGTTTCCAGGACGTAGCGTTTGTTGTCGGCAAACCAGATCCCGCTGCGATCGTGGATGATCTTGCGCAGCTTGAGAAACTGGGTGTCGTCAAGTCGAAGCGTGGTCAGGGGCATGCCCATACTCCAGTGGCAGGCTCGCTGCCAACGATTATTTTCAGGCGGCAGCGGCCGCTTCGATCTGCTCGGTATCCAGATCACCGAACAGGCGCAGCAGGTTCAGCAGGATGATCAGGCGATCTTCCAGCTTGCCCACGCCGTCGATGTACTGGGTGTCCACGCTGGCCACCATGGACGGGGCCGGCTCGACCACCGAGTTGCTCAGGCGCATCACTTCGTGCACCTTGTCCACGATGAAACCCACCGTGCGATCGGCGACCTCGACCACCATGATGCGGCTGTCGCGACCTCGCTCGGCGCGCTCCAGGCCCAGACGCAGGCGCAGATCGACCACCGGCACGATGCGGCCGCGCAGGTTGATCACGCCCTCCACATCGCGGGGCGTCTGCGGCACGTGCGTGATCTCCATCATGCGGTTGATCTCGCGCACGGCCAGAGTATCGACGGCAAACTCCTCATCGCCCACCTCGAAGGTCACCAGTTGCAGCAAATCATCCGAGGCGGCCAGATCTGCGCCACTGCCGGAAGCGTTGGTTCGGGTCGAAGACTGAATCATGGCTGACTCCTTGTCTGCCCATGTGAGTAAAGTTTGAAAAGAGGAGGCCCGCCCCGAGGCTTGGTGTACGGGCCTCCTCCCCCCCATTCGTCAGGCCGCCAGCTTGAACTGGCCGACCAACTGCTGAAGTTGTTCCGCCTTGGCGCTCAACTGTGCAGCGGCGGACGCAGCCTGATCAGCACCTTCGGACGACTGACGCGTCACGGCGTTGATCGACTCGACGTTGCGACTGATCTGCTCGGCGGCGGCAGACTGCTCCTCGCTGGCGGCGGCGATCGATTGGATCATCTCCGCCACGCGCTTGGAGCCTTCCACGATGGCCTTAAGTGAACCACCCGCCCGCTCGGCCTGGGTCACGCCTTCGTTGACCCGCTGCGTGCCGGTGTTCATCTGCTGAACCGCGGAGGCGGTTTCGCTCTGAATGGCCTTGATCGACTCGGCGACCTCTTCGGTGGCCTGCGTGGTGCGCTCTGCGAGCTTGCGCACTTCGTCAGCGACCACCGCGAAGCCCTTGCCGTGCTCGCCGGCGCGGGCCGCTTCGATGGCCGCGTTGAGGGCCAGCAGGTTGGTCTGGTCGGCGATGTCGTTGATGACCTCGATGACCTGGCCGATCTGCTCACCGCGCTTGCCCAGCTCGTTGATGGCGATGCCGGTCTGGTTGACCATCTGGGCGATGGTGCGCATGTCGTCGATGGTCTGGTTGACCACAGTGCCGCCTTCGTTGGCCTGCTTGCCGGCTTCACTGGCGGTGGCGGCGGCTTCGGAACTCTTGCGGGCCACTTCCATGACCGTCGAGGACATCTCTTCAACAGCCGAGGAAACCTGCGTGGTCTGCTCGGTCTGCTGTTTCATGCCGCCGGCCATTTCCTCACTGGAGCTGGCGATTTCGGTGGCGGCGCTGGCGACCTCGCGGGTGACGCCGGACACTTCGGCGATGATGTCGTGAATCTTCTTGACGAAGGTGTTGAACCAGCGACCCAGTTCGCCCAGTTCGTCCTTGCGTGTTTCATCCACGCGCTGGGTCAGGTCGCCTTCGCCCTGGGCGATGTCCTTGAGACGATCGACCATGAAGCGAATGGGCTTGGTCAGGCTGCGGGCGATGAAGATGCCGAAGCCCACGGCCAGCAACACGCCCAGGGTCACCGCGGAAATCGAGGTCCATTGGGCTTTGGCAGCATCGGCGGCGCCATCGGTGACTGCCGTGGCGGCCAGCGCGGTGTTGATATCGATAATCTTGTCCAGCAGGTCGTTGGCCTTGTTCTGCGTCTCGCGCAGAGTGCCGGTGGTCAGGGCGTAGGCCTGATTGGTCAGATCCTCAGCCTGAGCGGCCAGAGCGATCATCTGGTTGATGACGGGCACGATCTGCTCGTCCATCAGGTGGATCGTCTCCTGGTACTTGCTCTGGGCCGCGGCGGTGTTGCCTTCCTTGACCAACTGCTTGATCTGGACCACGCACTGGTGGAACTGGTGGTGCGGCTGACGGACCTGCTCCATCAAGCGGCGGAACTCGGGGTTGTTGGTCTTGAAGCTGGACAGCCACTTGCCGAAGTTGCAAAGCGTGTCATCTTCGCCGCCATCGAAAGTCTTATTTTCATTGATCAGCGTAACAAGCTTGCTGGCCACGGCATAGTGATCGCCGCGGAAGCGCTCCGTGTCGCCGCGCAGGATGTAGGGATTGCCCAGGTCCATCTCACGGGCTTGCTTGACGAAGGTGAAGAACTTGTTGTTCTCCGTCCGCCAGGCATCCCAGGCCGGGACCAGTTGTTTCCATAACTCCGCTTCCTCAGGGGTTTGCGGGAGCGGTTCATAGACTTTCCAGGCCGCTTCGTAGCGCTCGCGGATCGCGGTGATGTTATCCATCTGGCGTTGGAATTCGGCGTTATCAAGATTTGGATTCAAGAACGTGCGTTGGGCGACCTTGATGGCCGTACCGCCCTCTTTGACCACCAGCAACGACTGCACGCTGGGCAGCCGCACCACGCCGATCTCCTCGATCGCCACTCCCGTGTGATGCAGGCCAAGCAGCCCGATAGCCCCCACCACGGCGCAAATGGCCGCGACAATCAGAAATGATCCGATCAGTTTCGTTCCAATTTTCATGCTCCGCCTCCTGGCTTGAGTCACACAAACAGGGTGTTAGGACAGCATCTGACAACTGGCTCAGTAATTGGTTCATCGGGCCGGTTGAAATCGCTGTTGACGCGGCGGGCAAGGTAACTTCATCCGTATTTCTACGGTTGACACCCGAACCAAGCACAAAGGCGCGAACAGCGAGGCCCCGGATAATCTGCCACGAGGCTTAGGCTTTGTGGCGCAGAGAGGTATGCAGGTGGCAGCAACGCGTGGGCCGGCAACCACAGATTCCCGACGCAGGCGGTAGATAGACACAACGATGGCAACTGTCCATCATGCGGCAGAGATCCGCGAGATTATTCGCCTCAAACTTATCCATCACGCGCTTGCGATGCGTTTCAATGGTGCGCTGGCTCAGCTTCATCTCGAATGCCATGCGCTTGTTGGACTGGCCTTGAATCATGCCCGCCAGCACCTGGCGCTCCCGCGGCGTCAGGTCGGCCAGGCGGCGCTCGACCAATGCCTGATTTTGTTGAACGGCGAACAACAGGCGTTGGACCCGCAGGGCTGCAAGCACGGAAGCAGCCAATTCCCGCTGTTTTACAGGCAAAAACAGAAAATCAAACGCGCCGCGCTTCATCGCCTCCACCGCCGGCTCGGCATCCGCATGGGCGGACAGACAGATAATGGGCCGGGCATCGCGGCGGCGTCCGACCTGGCGCAGCAACTTCCGCGCCAGCCAATACCCCTCGGTCACATCCAGCAAAAGGCAACCGGGCAACATCGACAGGCAATCCTGCGCCAGTTTCGCCACATCGCGCAGAACATGGACTTGCCAACCACGCTGGCTCATCTGCTGGCTCAGATGATCACATACACTCGGACTGCTCGAGTGAATCGAAATGAATGGTTGATGGCTGCGCTCCCCACCCACCAAAGTTGCCCCCCTGTTAGCGGATGATACATCACCCATAGCTGGCTGGTCCGGTATCCGTGATCGGGTGTTCGGACCAAAAACTGTATGGGACGGATTGAATTGTTTTGCCAGCAACATCGCATCAGGCAGCGGCGCGAGATGACATGCAACACAAGGTTTCCGCGATCTGCGTCGGCGTCAGACTGGCAGTGATCAGCCCTGCCTGACTGACGGCTCGCGGCATGCCATAGACCACGCAACTGTTGGGCTCCTGGGCCAGGATGGTTCCGCCGGCCGCGTGCAGTGTGCGGCCGCCTTCCAGTCCGTCATCGCCCATGCCGGTCAACACCACCGCCAGACAGCGCGCGGCACACGCCTTGGCTGCGGAGGCAAAAAGTTCGTTGACCGACGGCTTGTACAAAGCCTCAGTCGGGCGCGGACTGACTTCCAATAATTTCACGCCGCCCAGAAGACCGCGCAGGCGCAGATGATTGCCGCCTGGTGCAATGTAAACACAGCCGGGCTCGGCTCGCATGCCGCCGGCTGCGTGTTCGACTTTCATGGCACAGACCTCATCCAGACGCTGGGCCATGGTGCGCGTGAACAGCAATGGCATGTGCTGCGCCACGAGCACCGGCAGCGGGAATTCGGCCGGTAATGCCGTGAGAATGGATTCGAGCACCGGCGGACCGCCCGTGGATGAACCGATCAACACCACATCGAAATGGCTCGCCCGCAGTTTGGGCGGCTCATCGCAGGATGAAACAGCGATTGTCTTGGGAACCGTGGCGCGGGTGCGGCTGACGATGCCCAGTTGACGCACCTTGGCCACCAGGTCGCTCTCGATCTTGACGATGTCCAGCGAAACCTGCGACAAATCCTTGGCGATGAAGTCATCGGCTCCGCTGCGAAGTGCCGAGAATGTCGCCACCGATCCGGCGGTGGTCAGTGAAGAGACCATCAACACCGAGGCCCGGCAGACGCGCTTGATCTGACGCAGGGCGGTCAGCCCGTCCATGCGCGGCATTTCGATGTCCAGAGTCACCACGTCCGGCTGAAGTCGCTGGCAGGCCTCGACCGCCTCCAGCCCGTCCTGCGCGGCGCCCAGCACGGTCAGACCTTCCTGACGTGAAAGCATGGTCTGGATCGCCCGGCGCATGAAAGCCGAGTCATCCACAACGAGAACACCTATGCTGTGATCATCACCCATGATCGCAACCTCGTCTCGGAGATCGTTCGCGTCTGTCTCCCCTTCGGAAGGTTGCCGCAAAATCTTTAATTGCTTCCAGGCGCACGCCGCCTGGCCGCAAGATTTGAACAGCGCGCCGCAACAATTCGCCATCGCCTTCTTTTTGCTTTGTAATTACCGGCCAATCAGCGTGATCTTGCGTCGGTCAGTCCGGTATTTACAATGCCAGCCCGGCTGATCCCGGCTCCGGAACGAACCGCAAAAAAATGAAATTACTCACCCATACCAAACCCGTCTCGCCCCACCGCATCCTGCACCTGGATCTCAAAGGCTGCCCGCCCACTCCCGGTCGCCTCATCGACTCGCTCGACCTGATCAAAGCCTGCGGCTACAACGGGCTGCTGATCGAGTGGGAGGATCAGTTTCCCTGGACCGTCGATCATCGCTTCCGCGGGCCGACCTGTTACAGCCCTGACGATGTGCGCCGACTGGTGGACGAAGCAAAGCGGCGCGACCTGGAGATGATCCCACTGGTGCAATGCCTCGGCCACATGGAAACCGTGCTGCGGCACGAGGAATATGCCGCTTTGCGCGAGTTGCCGGAAACGATCGACCTGCTCAACCCGCTGGCGAAAGGTGCGGCCGCACTGGTGCAACGGATGATCGAAGACGTGCTGGCCCTGATGCCCAACGTCACGCGCTTCCACCTCGGCGGCGACGAAGCCTGGCAGTTCGGGTCCAACCCCGAGACGCGGCAATTCATTGAAAAACACGGCAAAAGTGCCCTGTATCTGCACCACATCGATCCGCTGCTGCGCCATCTGAAACAGCGCAACATCCGTCCCATGCTCTGGCACGACATGATGATCGAATGGGATCCGGCTGCGTTGCGCCAACTCGGCCAGCAGGCGGACCTGGTCGTCTGGGGCTATCAGGGTGATCCCGCCACCGCGGACAAACATTACAACCTGCGTTACGTGCGGCGATTCGCCGAGGCCGGGATGCCGCTGTGGGGCGCGACCGCATACAAGGGTGCCGATGGCATGAACGGGAACCTGCCGGACCCGGCCGGCCGTATTGAGAATGCTCTGGCCTGGGTCGAGCACGCTCAGACGTTCCACATGAAGGGCCTGATCGCCACGGGATGGAGCCGATATTCCACGGCACGACCGCAGTGCGACATGACCGAGGCAGCACTCGATTGCATGGCCCTGGTGGGGGCGATCCTGCATGACGGCCGCGTGCCTGACGGGGGAATCGAAACCTGCCGACAATGGCTTGACCAGGCGCCGGGTGGAGAGCGTTTCGCAGACTGTTTCGCCGCGATTCGTCTTTTTTCCCAGCGCATGAACTGGGGATGGACTCTGCTGCGCATGCATGATGAACAGCAGGCCCTGACTCAGGCCGACCCCACGCGAGACGCTTTCGCGCCGCTGCGCTACCTCACCAAGCAGTACCAGCAACTGAAACTTGATCTCATTAACGCGGCTGAACGGGTGCGTCAGGCTTACCAGGGGCTGACTGATGATCGCTGGATCGAGGAGTATCTCAACACGCGCTTGCGTCCGCTGACGGCGTTGCTGGATCAGCGGCTGGCTGGATGAAGGCGGTCCCATTCGCCATCAAAATTGCTTTTTCGTGTCGATGCCGGCTGCTACACTGGTAGTCATGTGCTTCGGTTATGGCCGCACGTGTCAACCCAGGTGAAGTCCGCGCCGCGGATTGCACCGCGTCAACGGTGGTGCCGACATGCAGAACATCAGTCGTCGTCGTTTCCTTCAACAGGTTTCCGCATGGTCAGCCGGGCTGGCGGTGGCGACGCCGCTGTTCCGCATCGCGCCCAGTCGGGCCATGGCGGCGGTCGATGCCGCGCCGCTGCTGGCGGTGGGTAAGGGCACGGATTACACGGCGCTGGTGGCCAAGGTGCTCGAACCGCTCGGCGGCATCAGCGCTTTCGTCAAGAGCGGCGACCGCGTGGTGGTCAAACCCAACATCGGCTGGGACCGCACACCGCAGCAGGCTGCCAACACGCACCCGGAAGTGGTCAAAGCCCTGGTGCAACTGGCCCTCGATGCCGGCGCCAAAAAGGTGATGGTGTTCGACCGCTCATGCAACGACGCCCGACGAAGCTATACCAACAGCGGCATTCAGCCGGCCGTGACCAGCATCGGCAGCGATCGCGTGGATTGTTCACTGGTGGATGATCGCAAGTTCGTGCCCGTGCGCATCGAGAGCGGCCGCTCGCTGGATGAGTGGACGTTCTACAAAGACGCCCTCGACGTCGATTGCTACATCAACGTGCCCGTGGCCAAGCATCACTCCTCGGCCAAGCTCACGCTCGGGCTCAAGAACGTCATGGGCGTGATCGGCGGCAAGCGCGGCGATATCCACCGCGACCTGGGCCAGCGCATCGCGGACCTCAACACCGTGGTCGCTCCCACGCTCACCGTCATCGACGCTACCCGCATCCTCCTGCGCCACGGCCCCACCGGCGGCGACCTGGCGGATGTCGAACAACACGACACGCTCATCGCCTCGCGCGACATCGTGGCTACCGATGCCTACGCCACCAGCAAGCTGTTCAACCTCGATCCGCACGACATCCCTGCCGTCGCGGCTGCCTACGACTGCGGCATGGGACAGATCGATCTGGATAAGATCAAGATCGTCGAGGTCTGACACAACCGGTTGAGGGGCACGACCAGATAGGTTGGCATGATGTTGCCGGAGTGAACTGGCCTTGTCCACGACCAAGAGCGAACAAGCAGAACAGAAGATTCACCGAAGCCGCCTTGACAACTTTCGAGGGCACTTCCGGCGGCGGGGGTGGCTTTGGGCGCGGCGGGTGACGCAGTGGGTGGTGCTGGCGGTGTTCCTCTATCTGTTCCGTCGCACGCAACTGGCTCTCGATCCGCCGCCGGATCACGTCAATCTTTTCTTCAGGCTCGATCCGCTGGTTGCCGCCTCCGCCATGCTGGCAGGCAAAGCGTTGATCGCGGGCATGCTGCTGTCGCTGATTGTGATCGCAGCCACATTGCTGCTGGGGCGCGTGTTCTGCGGATGGTTCTGTCCGCTGGGCACCTTGCTGGACAGCCTCGGCCCTGCGCTGCGGGTCGGCAAACGCCACAAGGAAAACAAACCAGCCGGGAAACGCTGGTGGCGCGGCGGAGGATATGCGCTGTTGACCGTGCTGTTGATCGGCGCGGCGCTGGGGCTGCCGCTGGTGGGGTTCTTCGATCCGTTCGCCATCCTGATGCGCGGAGCGGCCTTTGCGGCCGATCCGCTGCTGAGCTGGTCCACCTATGAAGGTTCATCGTGGTTGTATCTGAACGCTCCGGAAAGCGTAACCAACCTGAGCGAGCCGGCCTATGCGTTCATGCAGAATCACAACATCGTGGCCTTCGAGCGCGTGGCGTTCATCGGGGCGTGGATATCCGCGGGTTTTCTGCTGGTGATCTTTCTGCTGGAGCGTGTGGAGAAGCGGTTCTGGTGCCGCAATCTGTGTCCGCTGGGCGCGATGCTGGGGTTGTTTGCGCGTCTGTCACCGATGCGGCGCAAGCCGGAACTGTCCTGCCCCGGCTGCGGCGACTGCATGACGACCTGCCGCATGGGCGCGTTCAATGAGGATGGCAAGCTGGAGCCGCAGGCCTGCACACTGTGCATGGATTGCGCTTCGGACTGCAGGCACGGCATTGCTGCGTTCGCCTGGCGACGTCCCGCCTGGCTCAAGCGTCGCAACAAAACAAAATTGCCGGGTACGATCTCGCTGCCGATTCGTGGACAGACACCGGCCATTGATCTGTCCCGCCGCGCTTTTCTGGGTAGCTGCGCCACCGGCATCGCGTTGCCGCTGGTCTCCGCCGCTGCATCGCGCACCGGACTGCGCCAGCCAACCAAACTGTTGCGGCCGGCCGGCTCCCTGATGGCGGATGCTTTTCTCAACCGTTGCATCCGTTGCGGCGAGTGCATGAAAGTCTGCCCCACCAATGGTCTGCAACCGACGATCCTCGAAGCTGGGCTTGCGGGCATGTTCTCGCCGCACCTGATTCCCCGCCGCGGATACTGCGAGTGGAACTGCAACCTCTGCGGCCAGGTGTGTCCCACCGGCGCCATCGCCCTGCTGCCGCTGGAGACCAAGCAGACTATCGCCATCGGCCAGGCTGCCTTCGACACCGAGCGATGCATCCCTTATGCCGAGCGCGACAACTGCCTGGTCTGCGAAGAGCATTGCCCCGTGCCCGACAAAGCCATCCGCCTGCGCTCGCTGATGATCACCCGTGAAGATGGCGAAAGCCTGGAGCTTCTGGAGCCCTACGTCGAGCCCGAACAATGCATCGGCTGCGGCATTTGCGAGAACGTCTGCCCGCTGGAGGGTCAGGCGGGGGTGCGCGTGTCGCCATTGTGATGCTCGCCGCTAAAATACGACACGTACCGATGAGAACGGCGCCCGGAAACCATCCATGACGCGGCAGGCTGCCTCCAACACGAATACGAATCACGACCAGCAACTGGCTGAGTTGCTCGGTCGGGTGGCGGATGGTTCGCTGGCGGTGGGTGATGCGATGGCCATGTTGGGTCGGCTTCCTTTCGAAGACCTGGACTGGGCCAAGATCGACCATCACCGCGCCCTGCGCACCGGCTCCGCGGAAGTGATCTTCTGCCAGGGCAAAACCGCTTCGCAGGTGGCGGAGTTGATGGCCCGGCTAAGCAATGCCAATCAGCAGGTGCTGGGCACACGGGCCACGCGCGAGCAGTACGAAGCGGCGCGGGCGCTGACCGCCGACCTGCGCTATCACGAAGCCGCTCGCTGCATTTACCTGGACCGCGATCCCGAACGAAAGAAGCTCGACGGCATCGTGGTCGTCTGTGCCGGCACGTCCGATTTGCCCGTGGCCGAGGAAGCTTCGTTGACGCTCGACATCCTGGGCCATCGCGCCGCGCGGATCAACGATGTGGGTGTGGCCGGCGTGCATCGCCTGCTGGCTCATCTCGAACTGCTGCAACAGGCCAACGTCATCATCGCCATTGCCGGCATGGAAGGCGCCATGCCCAGCGTGATCGCGGGACTGGTCAGCTCGCCGGTGATCGCGGTGCCCACCAGCGTCGGCTACGGCACGGGCTTCGGCGGCATCGCGGCCCTGCTCGGTATGCTCAACAGTTGCGCCGTCGGCGTCGGCGTGGTCAACATCGACAACGGCTTTGGCGCTGCCCAACTAGCGGCGGCCATCAACCGACGGATCCATCACGCTCATGGCTGACCCGCTGGACAACATCCTCGAACAGTTGCGAGACTGGTTCGCCAAGTGCGAATCCGCACTGGTCGCCTACTCCGGCGGCGTCGATTCGGCATTGGTGATGAAAGCCGCCCACGATGCACTGGGTGATCGCGCAGTCGCCTGCATCGGTGTCTCGCCCAGCTATCCCAAGCGCGAGCAGCGGGCGGCCATCGAACTGGCGGAACAGTTGCATGTGCCCTACCGCCTGGTCCACACGCGCGAGCTGGACGATCCGCGCTACGCGGACAACCCCGACAACCGCTGCTACTTCTGCAAGAACGAACTGTACGGCGTGCTGGCAAAAATAGCTGTGGATGAAAACTGGGATGTCGTCGCCGACGGCACCAACGCCAGCGACCTGGGTGACGATCGGCCCGGCCGCATCGCCGCCGCGGAGGCGGGCGTGCTTTCACCGCTGGTCGAGTTGGGCATCACCAAATCCCAGGTGCGGGCCCTGGCCCAACGACTGGGATTGCCCGTGTGGGACAAGCCCGCCATGGCCTGTCTTTCCTCGCGCGTGCCCCACGGCACCGCCATCGACGAGGCGCTGCTGGCGAAAATCGAAGCGGCTGAGGATGTGCTTTTTGCCGCGGGTTTCAGGCAGTTTCGCGTGCGCCATCACGGCGACCTGGCTCGCATCGAGCTGCCGGTTGAAGACCTGCCGCGAGCCCTGGAACTGCGGCGTGAGCTGACCGACGCCATCGCGGCCGTTGGCTATCGCCACGTGACAATCGACCTGAACGGTTTTCGCCGTGAAGCCCCGCCGACGGATCAGGAATTGATCATGCTGACCGTTCAAGCCACCGCCACCACACAGGGAACTTCCGCCCCATGATCGGTTACCTCGATCTGCCTTCCGGTTTGTCCGGCGACATGATGCTCGGCTGTCTGGTCGATGCCGGCTGGCCCCTTGCATCGCTGCGCGACACGATTGCCGGGCTTGGCCTGGATGCCAGGGAGTGGTCGATCGACGCTGAGTCAGTGATGAAGGGGCCGCTGCGTGCCACGCTGGTGCGGGTCGAAGCGGCTGAAGGTCATCATCATCGCCATCTCAAGCACATCGTCGCCATCATCGAAGGCGCACAATTGCCCGCCGGCGTCAAGCAGAAAGCGATCGCCGTGTTCACCCGCCTGGCACAGGCGGAAGCCAAGGTGCACGGCACGACGCCGGAGAAGATCCACTTTCACGAGGTCGGGGCGGTGGACGCCATCATCGACATCGTGGGCAGTGTGGCTGGCCTGGAAGCGCTGGGTGTGTCGCAATTGTTCGCCTCAGCACCGCCTCTGGGAAGTGGATGGGCCCAGACCGCGCACGGCAAAATCCCTCTGCCCGCACCCGCCACGCTTGAACTGCTGGCGGCCGTCGGGGCGCCGTCTCGCCCTGCGCCCGGTGAAGGTGAATGGCTCACGCCCACCGGCGCTGCGTTGCTGGCGGAGTTGGCCCGGTTCCAGCAGCCACGCATGAACGTGCAGCGCATCGCCACCGGGGCCGGCACGCGCGATTGCGACTGGCCCAACGTGGCCCGGCTCTGGCTCGGTGAAGCGGAGACATCACCCGTCGAACTGGTGCAATTGGAAACCAACATCGACGACATGAACCCGCAGTTGTACGAGTCGGTGTGCGCTCGCCTGTTCGACGCGGGGGCGAAAGATGTGTGGCTGACGCCGGTGCAGATGAAGAAGGGTCGGCCGGGCGTGGTGCTGAGCGTGCTGGCGCCGGCCGGTCAACAGGCGGGGATGGTTGATCTGCTGCTGCGACAGACCACGACGCTGGGCGTGCGAGCGTTTGCGGTGCTGCATCGCGGTGAAGCACGGCGGGAACTGCGGACGCTGGACACGCCCCACGGTCAGGTTCGTGTCAAGCTCAAGTGGCTCGACGGGCAACTGATCGGTGCGACGCCGGAGTATGACGACTGCCTTCGCCTGGCCGAGCAGAGCGGGACGCCGCTGAAGCGTGTGTACGATGATGCGTTCGCGGCCGCGCAGAGGCTGCTGGATGGGACTTCCTGATCGTTGAACAGTGCGGTAGAGCCGCGGCCCTGTGTGGCGAAGCTGGAGATCACGGCGGCAGATGTTCAGGTCGCACCTTGACCAATCCGCCGCTTTCTGTGACCAACCACATGGCGTCATGGTTGACATCGACCGTTGCTTCAACCACGTCCGTCAACGTGCGCCGTTGCGGCAGCCAGGCATCGTTGCTGTCATCATATTGACGATCGCGCCACGAAAAGCCCTGGCGGTGCAGATCGATCGGCAGCCCGTTGTAATCCAGTGTCGTCCATGGTGGTGAGCCGGTTGAACGCCCCAGGCAAATGCTCTGGTTCTGTGGACCGGGCATGAGCCAGACGTCGCCCGATTGGTCGAGGCGGATTCGTGTGGCGGGGACAAGCGATTGACCATTGCTCTCCCAACGCAGACGAGTCGATGAGTCAGACAGGCAGATGCTGCCGTCGGCAGGATCGTAGGGACAATCCACGATGCCGCCCGAAGTGGCGATCAGCAGGCGACGTTGTGCCCGGTCCAGCGTGAGCGAGTGCAGCATATCGAACGAAAGTGTTGTGCCCATGGCCGCTGACTGAAACAGTGGATAACCGGCAGGCTGCCACTGGAACACATCCGGCGAATGCTCCCAGCGCGATCGAGGCTGGGCGGACCAACGCATGGCGGCGACATCGAGTTGCACGCTCTGGCCGACCTCAAAAGCCGCCCTCGCTTGCGATGAATCATCGCGCGACCAGGTCAGGGGGCCGGTGGTCAACGAGCCGATCCAGATTTGCGGAGCATGCTCAGCCTGATCCTGCAAACCCCAAACAGCATCGGGCCCCGCCGAGCGCATGGCCAGGAAACCGCGGCGATCCAGGATGTCAGCCAGCAACAGTGGTGCGTGTTGTGTCTCGCCGGCATCATCAGCGATTCGATTCAGGCAGACCAGTCCCGCATCCGTTGCCCCATGACCGGACGCAGCCATCAGCCACAAGCGGCCGCCCGCTACATCCAATTCACAGGCGCAATCCGCGCGGTCGAAAAGAAATTGCCCATCGCGCAGCATGTCCCGCATGTCCAGTTTATCCAATGCACTGGTCAGTGCGGCGACGGATGACGCAGTTTGCTGCCATGACAAACGCCAGTCGATCCGCCGCGACTCGAGATCACCCTGCGGATTCGATTGGACAAGGCTGACTTGCGCGCGACAGCGTAATGGTGCGGGATCATCCGTGCGCGTGCAGTGCGGCTGGCCCGCGATGTCTTCAGTCACCAGATAAGCCACATCACCAGCCATGTTGCCTGCCACCACGCCGACTTGTCGGCCGTTGTCACGGGCCGCTTCGCAGTAAATCAAACCCGTCTGCGGCCAAATGGCGCTGATCTGAAACGCCGAGTCGTTGATCCCACAGCGCATGGCAACCAGACCCATCGGCGTCTGTACGATCAGTTGGGTTGCTGAGAGCGGCGAAGCAGACAGCACGCGATCCCATGCAAAACGATCTTTGCTCCACCAGTGATCGATCACCACAGCAGATGTGGAGCCCAACCGGGGCTCGCAACGATCCGCCACTGCATCAGCAAACCAGTTGACAGGACCGATTGAGGCAATGATTTGTTGCGGCGGTTCACCAAGGTCTTGCCAGGTGTCGCCCTGCAATTCCCACAGGTGAAGCCGGCCCAGAAGATCGCTGCCCATACAGCGAATCGCCGTGTCGTCCGGCCCCAGCTTTGCAGGACGCGCAGTATCCAACAATGGCGGCAGCGGCCAACAGGCGGTGATTCGCCCCGGCTTTTCGCCATCGCGACGGATCATGCATCGCTGGTTGAGCAGATACAAACCATCGGGGCGACTGCTGAGACTGCTTGCCTGGTCGTGGAAGAATCGACCCTGTTCGTAAACCGGGCCGCCGTCGTATGCGTGCATGATGATGCGTCCATGCGCGTAGTCCATACTGATGGCGGGCGTGTGCACGGCAAGCGGCGGATCGCCGGGGCTGGTCTGATCTGACGCGTCTGTGGATGCGGTGCGGCCGGTGGTTGGATGGAAGCGCCACATGCCATCGTCGGTGTTCAACCAGATCTGCGCGGCTTGCGAATCACGAGCAATCCAGTTGACGCAATCGTCCTGGAACTTCCAGCCGCCGGTGTTAACGCTGGCCAAACGCCGGGGACGAGCGTTGTCACGGTGGTTGATGGTCACCGGCCCGCGGCTGGTCGGACCGATCGGCAACTGCCAACGCCACGGCCCGCTGTCGAGAGTGCTGGCCGCATTCACGCGATCGCGGCCCGACAGCGGACGTAAGCGGTTGCCGTCCCATTCATAGGCAAATTGTTCGTCCACGCATAACAACGTACGCTGCGGCCCGATCAGGCGGACAAACCTCGTCTGTGCAGGAATTTCGGGATACAAC
>CAYYGM010000039.1:0-32320 GCA_964471555.1 uncultured Phycisphaeraceae bacterium | reverse complement strand
AAGGCTATGGAGGGCTGACAGGCGCGTCGCCTTCCGGCTCTACGGGGCCTTGACGATGCCGGCCTTCCCCCCGCCCCCGGAAGTTGTGCGCTGCGCGAGTGGTGCATTCCGAGGTGGTGTCGCTTCGCTGCACCCGTGGCGGATCTGGGCCGATCGGGTCCGTCACGGTGCGGCGAGGTGATTTTTCTGTTGCCAACAGCCCTTGCCGTTTTACATTTGCCGCTCTGCATTTATCACTTCGCAATTTAAGAGCAGAAAACAGAATGAGCCACGAAGACACGAAAAACACGAAGACAGGACCAGGTGTATGGGTTTTCCCCTTCGTGCCTTCGTGGCGAATCCAATTGTGGCAGGGGCTCGAAAAGCTCCCACAAGAACCGGAATTCACCGCAGAGAACACAGAGGACACAGAGCTCAATATGCTTGAATTCGAGTCTATTCAGTTTTTCTCTGTGCTCTCTGTGTCCTCTGTGGTGAGTTCTTTTTTCTGCTCTAAACCTCGGAATTGCCGTCATGCGATGGACGTCTTGCAATCAATCATTTGCACCGGACGTCTCACAATTCCCCACGCCCCAATCCGCGCATCAATCCACGTACAAATCCACTCGCAAACCCACACACATAACCTCTGGCGTCTGCGAGCAAGATCATATTTAAGTTAAATATTAAATTGTTAGCGACGGGGAAAAGGCTGGAGGACGCGCCGGGAGTCGGAGAGACTTAAGCGGTGCGCGGTTTGTTGGTTCGGCAATCGGGTTGACAACGACACCGGCCGGCGTGAAGATCAATCGCAACGCAACCATGAGGCACGGATGCCGGCACAGTCACCCATGCAACTCGGCTTGTTCGCACCACAAACCACACAGCGGCAACTGCGGTTGACCGAAGCGGCGGCTTCGTCCTCGTCGCTCGGCGTTTGCGTGCTGGGTAGTGGGTCCGGGGGCAACAGCACGGTCGTCACACATGCGGGCCGTGCGATGTTGATCGATGCCGGGTTCGGGCCGCGCACCACGGCCCAACGTCTGCAAAAAGCGGGCGTCGAGTTGACGGACATCGAAGCGATTTGCCTGACGCACCTGGACCAGGATCACTTTCGTCCGCACTGGACGCGCACGCTGCTCAAGCACCGCATTCGCCTGTTCGTGCATCACAAGCACGCGGCTGAGTTGCTGGCGATCGAAAGCGCGGGTGATCTGTTGCGATGCGGATTGCTACAGACGTTTGATGATGCGCTCGAGCCGCTGCCGGGGTTGCGCGGCGTGCCCATTGATCTACAGCACGATTCGGCGGGCGTGGTTGGTTATCGATTTGATTCGGCGGGCGGCTGCGCGCTGGGATATGCCACCGATCTGGGGCACGTGCCCGGCGCACTGCTGGAGCACTTCCGGGGGGTTAGCGTGTTGTGTCTGGAGAGCAATCACGATGCGCAGATGACGCTGGCGAGCGGCCGGCCGGCCTGGCTCAATCGCCGCAACATGTCCGACGGCGGGCACCTTTCCAACGAGCAGGCGTATGCCGCGGTGTGCGAGATTTGTCAGCAGTCGCAACCGGGTCTGCCGCGCTACGTGGTGCTGATGCACCGCTCGCGCCAGTGCAACGACCCCCGCAAGGTGCGCGAAGTTTTCGAGCAGAATCCCGATCTCTGGCGGCGCGTCACATTGACACAACAGCACTGTGCCACACGTTGGTTCAGCGTGCAAAGCATGCAGCAGAGCAACATTGGTAGTTGATCGTCAAATTGCCGCGTGCATCAGGCGTTCGTAGAGTTCGACGCCGCGCTCGATCTGGGCGGCTTCGACGTATTCATTCTTACTGTGCGCGGGGGCGGCATCGCCGGGGCCTAAAACCACGGCAGGAATCGCAGCTTCATCGAAGTAGGCGGCATGCGTAGCGAACGCGACACCGAGCGTCATGGTGGGCAGTTTCATCGCGGCCAGCACATCACGGGCCTGCTGCACGATGGCGGCGTTGTAGCGCGTGGTCAGCGGCGGATGCTGCACCACGGCACGACACTCGTGATCGACCGTCAACGGCGCGAGGATGCGCTGCAAGGCAACGGTGGCGGACGCGGCATCCTCGGCGGGTGTCAGACGACGATCGACGTCGATGACGCAACGATCGGGGATGATGTTGGCAGCGCTGCCGCCGTGGATGGTGTTGACCGAGCACGCAGCCGGGCCGGTGAGCGGATCGACATCAGTGACGGTGGGGATGTACTGCGATTCGATGGCGCTGACGATCTGCACCATGTCGGAGATGGCGCTGTGTCCGGCTGAAGGCGTGGCGGAATGGGCGGCAATGCCGCGTGTGGTGATGCGCCAGCGGACGAGGCCGTGATGGGCGACGATCGGGTGCATGTCCGTCGGCTCGCCCACGATGACGGCTGCGGGTTTCAGATCGAGGCGTGGCAGATCATCGCGCACGAAAGCGCGAATACCAACCATGCCGACTTCTTCGTCCACGCTGAACAGCAGCGCGATGCGATTGGGACGTTCGCTCTGCTGGGCATAGCGGCGCAGGGCCCAGAGCATGGCGGCGCCGGTGCCTTTGGTATCGCACGAGCCGCGGCCGTAGATGCGCCCGTCGCGCAGCTCGGCCGCGAAGGGATCGATCGTCATGCCTTCCACGCTGACGGTGTCGAGGTGACTGTCGAACAACAAGCACGGCGCCTCGGAGCGCGCAGCAGCGACGGAAATCAGAATCTGATCGGGCTGACCTTGCAGCGGCAGGCGCTGCACGTCCAGCTTCCAGCGTTGGGCCAGATCGAACAGGTCATCACCGAGAGTTGCCTCGTTGCCACTGACCGAGGGCGTGCGCACCATGGCCTGCAACAACTCGATGACGGTTCGGGGTTCGTTCATGCTCTGTGTCATCGTGCATCCCATGCGGCCGGCGTGTCGGCGGTCGTCGCCACCCGGGGCGTGCCGGGTCAGGCAACCTTGATTAAGGCCCGCCAGGGGCTTTGTCAAACCCTGTTGCTGCCCAATGCAAGGGGTTTGCGGGCAAAAGCCGAATAATCCTTGACAGGCCAATCGAAGGGCTTTTATACTTAGGAACAACGTTTGTGCAAAAAGTCATTGGCTTTTTGTGCCGATTTGTGCAAAGCTACCGCACCAAGGGCCACACCCATTACCACCACCGACTCCAAGACGCCCGTCACGCTCAAGACCATCGCCCAGCAGGTGGGCGTGAGCATCTCCACGGTCAGCGCGGTGCTCAACGGCAAGGCCAAGGAGCGACGGATCGCCACGGAGACGGAGAAGCTCATCCTCAAGGCCACGCATCAGCTCAAGTATCACCCCAACTTCTTCGCCACGCAGTTGAAGCAACCGGCCAGCAAGCTGCTGGTGCTGTGCATGCATCAGATCAGCGACCGTCACTCGGCGGTCACCGGCGAAGCGTTCGCCTATCGCGCCATGGAGCGCGGCTATCACGTGCTGCTGAGTACGCTATTCACCGATCGGCCTTCGGGGCGCGATCTGAGCGCCAGCATGGTGGGACCACAAAGCATTCCCGGCGGCGTACCGGGTATCGCGGTGGTCAGTCACGCTGCCCGACAGATGCCGGATGAGTGGATCAGCTCCTGGCTGGATCGCGGCATGGCGGTGGTTTCCATCGAGCATCGCTTCAAAGATCCGCGCGTCGGACAGGTGGTGACCGATGAGTTTCGCGGCGGTTATCTTTCCGCCAAACACATTTGCGAGCAAGGCGCGCGCAATCTCTGGATCCTGGGCGGACACCCC
Organism: uncultured Phycisphaeraceae bacterium; assembly: GCA_964471555.1. GTDB lineage: Bacteria > Planctomycetota > Phycisphaerae > Phycisphaerales > Phycisphaeraceae > JADLFV01. Next base: position 28,577 of record CAYYGM010000039.1, on the reverse strand, counting down.
AATCCGCCGTTCGTGAACAACGTCAAGGGCTATCTGGCCGGCGCCAAAGAGATGAATGTTCCCGAGCCTCTGGTGTTGTGGTCGGACCCAGCCAATCACAACTGGATGGGTGAAGGCTATCGTGCAGTCAAGGAAGCGCTGGCGTCGGGTCGACCGCATCCTGACGGACTGCTGGGCGTGGGTGGACGCCTGGTGATGGCGGGCATTCATGCCCTGGTGGAAGAGGGACTGACGCCGAGGAAAGATTTCCTGGTGGTCAGCTATCACAGCGGCGACATCGGTGAGTATTTCAATCCGCCGCTGTCCACGGTCGATCCGCCCACCGCCGAAGCGGGTTCTGCCGCAGCCGATCTGCTGATCGACACACTGGAAGGTAAATGTCCGCATGGTCACGCGGTGCGTTTCGAACCGGAGTTGACCATTCGCCAGTCATCCATGCCGGGCGAGGGGTCAAAGCGTGCTGCGGGCCTCCGCCGATAACATGTCCCCGCACATCTGAGCAACCGGGCAAACTTTACCGAGCTTAAGCCCTGTCACGTTTCTGTCGAAGATGCCGAATACACGGGCGGGCATTGCCGCGTGTAGGGGGTCCGGTCTGCAGGCTGTCAGCACAGTCTGCCGGAGGCGGGCCATAAGCATGTACAGATCGTGTCGAAATCTGGCCAACACGATCCAGACTTTGCTGTTCCAGTCAGCCATGACAAGAGCCGCGGTTGGCGCGGCCGTTGCGTTGACACAGCAGAGCGAACACGTGGCCGACACTCCCAACGAGATACTGTTGTTCGCCGACATTCCCCCTGTCATCCGCGCTTCGCGCCAGGTGCAACCGATCGATTTCTCGCCCGGGCCGATCCACATCATCAGCGACGTGCTGGATGACGGCCAGTTCGCCACCACCCGCAACATCGGCGCTCCCGACCACAACACGCCCGGACGCAGCTTCTTCGGACGAGTGCGGATGCGTTTCTAACGACACCCGAGATGGGTCCAGAAAGCACATGAATGCCTTACCAAGCAACCACTATCGTTCACAAGCATCAGATGACCGTTGCGGCGGCGATTCTCTGGACCTGGGTCGGGCTCTGGCTTCTGCTCATGACGCCCCGGGCTGACGCCGACACCGACGCCACAACGGATCCGTCAGCATCGGCGTCCGTTCCCGATATCGACGGCGCGGACGAATTGCTGCTGTTCGCGGACATGCCCACCGTCATCAGTGCTGCGCGACACCGCCAACCGATCAACCTGTCGAGTGTGCCCGTGGACATTCTCAGCAGCGACATGATCCACTACAGCGGCGCCGCCAACGTCGCGGAGGTGCTCCAGTTCACGCCCGGGGTCGATGTGCTACGCGTGGATCGCAACCGTTACATCGTGGGCGTGCACGGCCTGCATCACCAGCAGACCGACCGCACCCTCGTGCTCATCAACGGCCGCAACGCCATGAGCCCCATCTACGGCAGCACCAACTGGATCGACCTGCCGCTGATCATGGAGGACATCGATCGCATCGAAGTGGTGCGCGGTCCCGGCGGCGCGGCCTGGGGCGCCAACGCCCTCAACGGCGTGATCAACATCATCACCAAGGATCCGCAGGATACCCTGGGCGTCTTGACTTCCAGCACCGTCAACGAGTACGGAGACACCTACAACCAATTTCGCTGGGGCGCCGAAAGCGGCAAATGGCTGTGGCGCATCAGCGGCGCTTACGCCAATCACGAAAGCTCTGAGGACGCGATCAACCACGACGACTTTACCTCCACAGACTTCAACCGCCGCAGCATCTTCGACAGCGAAGTCCTCTATCACGCCACGCCCGACACGCAATGGCGCTTCGGCCTGGCTGCCCTCCACGAAAACTGGGGGCCCTATGACTATCTGAGTGTCTATCCCAGCGAGGATTCGCGCCGCGAAGAAGCGCGTTACTTCATCCGACTCGAGCACGACATCGACTCCGACCAATCCATCTATCTGCAATGGTCCGGCCGCTATCAGGACGTGGATGAGTCGGCCCTGTGGCGCTACGCGATCGTGGAAAACGATCTGGAAGGTCAGTACCAGTTCAATCCCGGGCAGGGGCACGAGGTCACGGTGGGCGGCAACCTGCGCGTGGTCCATGCGGATCAGAGCGAGATCAGCCCCTCGGATTTCGTCCTGCTGGACGCCCCATTGACGGAATACTGGGCCGGTCTGTTCGTCATCGACCGCTGGCAGATGAACGATCACTTCACATTGGAAAGTCAGGCTCGGGTGGACTATTACAGCGGCACGGGCGCGGACTGGTCGGGCAGACTGGCGGCACTGTACGCCTTGGACGATCAGCAGAACCATGTCCTGCGCCTGGCTGGGGCCAAGGCGTTCCGCGCCATGATGCCGGGGATCCGTGAGATGATCGCTTCGCGCGATATCGCGCCTTCGCCACCCTTCCCTCCCAATACGCCCCGGATCATTTTTCTTGATCCCGGCGACGTGGATAACGAGCAGATCTACGCGCTGGAAACCGGCTACACCGGCCGCTTGAGCGATGAGTTGACGCTGCGCGCCGATGCTTACCTCCAGCGCTACGAAGACCTGGTCGGTTACAGACTTCTCACCCCGACACCGCCGGTCATGCTGGATCTGACCAACCAGGGCGGCGCTGATGCGTACGGCATCGACACCTCGTTGGAGTGGAAATTACCTCAGGCCACCTTAACCCTCTGGTACAGCTACAACGGCTTCGACCTGGACCACACGAACCAGGACAGCCGCAGCTTCGCGCCGGCCACGCACAAGTTCGGCGTCAATGTTTTGTGGCGCTTGCCGCAAGACTTTGTTTTCGCGGCTAACTACAAGTACAGCACCGCCTGCGACACCTTCACCATCCCCGATCAATCTTCGCCGACACAGGAATACCATCGGCTGGACCTGACCTTGTCCAGGCGGATCTGTCAGGGCCGCGGTGAAGTGATGTTCGGCGTCAGCGATGTGCTCGACGAAGCGGGCTTCGCCGTGCAGCCCCTGACCACCACCAACCCACATGAAACCCCGGGCCGGACCTTCTTCGGCCGCGTGCAAGTCAACTTTTAAAGCAGCCATTGATGAAACGAGGCCCGAAGATGAATTACACCGAACAACGCGCCCCATGGCGCGTCTGGGCGGTCTGCTGGCTGGCGGCGCTGGTCTGGGGGTTGCCGGCCACTGTGGCAGAAGCCGATCGTGTGTTGATCGTGCTCAGCAGTAACGCGACACCCTACCAGGAGGCCTATGAATCCTGCGCGAAAAAGCTGGCCGGCCTCGGCTACGACTGCAACATGACGCAACTGCCGTCGGTGCAGCGCTCGGATTTGAATTCGATGCTTTACCGCGACACGGCGGCCGTCATCACGCTGGGCACGCCGGCAACCGTATACGTGCACGAACGTCTGGACCCTGAGGTGCCGCTGTTGTATGCCATGGTTTCGCAGCCGCAACTGGCTGGTTTGACCGAAGGCCGGCCCTGCACCGGCATCAGTACCGACGTGCCGCTGCCGGACCAGTTGTCGCTGATCCATCGCGCCATACCCGTCTCGCATCGCATCGGCGTGCTTCACGATCGCGGTGATGGCCAGAACGAAGCACGTATCAAGGAACTGCGAGAGGGTCTGCCGAAGGACTGCGAACTGGTGACCATCTCGGTTGATGATTATGACTCGCTGGCCGAGGCCATCAACGCCTTGCTGAAGTTGCAACCGACCATTATCTGGACCGAGCCGGACGCTTCGATTTACAACGCCGCCAGCATCCGTGCTCTGTTGCTGACAGCTCTGCGTCACAAGACGCCGGTGTTCGGCTTCTCCAGCGCCTTCGTCAAGGCCGGGGCCCTGATCGGGATCAACATCGAAACCACCACCCAGGGCGAACAGGTCGCCGAGTTGACCCGGCAGATGCTGACCGGGCCGCAAACGGAGCCGCCCCCGCGCATCATGACGCCGCATTATGAGGTGGCGGTCAACCTGATCGTGGCCGAGAAGCTGAACATTCGCATCGACGAACACGTGCTGGAAAGCGCGTCGATCGTCTATCGGGAGTAGGAGAGACCGTTCATGCACTGGTCTTTACGATTTAAAGCAATCATTCTGTATTTTATGCTGGTGCTGCTGGCCGTCGGCGTCACCAGCACGGTGGATGCGTGGAATATCCGTCGCCTGCTCAACGAAAGCCACCACGAAGACACCGAAGCCGAAGCCACCAACTTCGCCTACATCAGCCAACTGGCCATGGCGGTCAAGGATCGTCAGGAGTTGGAGCGCCTGGTGGACAGTTTCACCAGCGAACCGTCCATCTGCTTCCTGGCAGTGTACGACGCCGATTCATCTGACCCCTTCGTGTTGAAAGTGCGCGATGAGCAGGCTTGGCATCTGTATCTGTCCGGCCAGCAGGACGGCGACAGTCACATGTCCGCCAGGCAGCCGATCATCCTGCCTATCACACAGGATAGCTCACTCGCCATGTTCTCCGATAGCGGAAACACCACCGATCCCGCCGGCGCCAACGACGCCGGCCAGGTGGTCGGTTATGTGGTGATCGGGCACTCAACCCGGGAAATGAACGAAGCCCTGAATCAGCAGATGTGGACCACGGTCATCTCCATGATCATCATGATGGCGGTGGGCGGCCTGGGCATCTATCTGGGTATCAACGCCTGGTCCAGTCGGCTCAATGAGCTGGTGGCCGCCAGCGGCAGCATGTCACATGGCGACTTTGATTGCGAGATTCCTCCCGAGGCTCCAGACGAAATCGGCCGTCTGGCGGGCGCCATTGATCACATGCGTAAAGCGGTGCGCCAGCGCGATACGGAGTTGCGCAGCCTCAACGAAAACCTACAGCAGCGCGTCGAGCAGCGCACGGCCGCCCTGGCAGAAGCCAAGAATGCCGCTGAGCAGGCGGCACTCTCACTACAGCTTCAACAGCGGTTGCTGCGGGAAGTCATTGATAACATCCCGCTCTACGTGATGTGGAAGGACTGTCGGGGCGTCTATCGCGGTTGCAATAATGCCGTAGCCAGACTGCTCGGCTGCTCCTCGCCGGATGAAGTGGTGGGCAAGACCGACCGCGACTTCCCCTTTGCTCCTTGTTTTGCGGATACGGTCCGCGAACAGGAGCAGCAGGTGATCGAGACCGGCAAGCCGATCCTGATGGTGGAAGAAACCGTCCCCGTCAGCGAACATCACCAATGCCAGATGCTCTCCAGCCGAGTGCCTCTGCGCGACACCGAGGGTCATGTGGTGGGGGTGTTGGCGACCTGTGCCGATATCTCCGATCGCAAGCGAATCGAAGCCGAGCGCGAACAGCTCAACGCCCGCCTGGTGGATGCCTCGCGTCAGGCCGGGATGGCAGAAGTCGCCACCGGCGTGCTGCATAACGTCGGCAACGTGCTCAACAGCATCAACATTTCCACCACCGTCCTCAACGATTCCTTGCGCCAGAGCAAAACCGCCAGCCTGTCCAAGGTCGTGCAACTGCTGGAGGATCACCAGGGCCACCTGGATGAGTACATGCACGACGATCCCAAGGGCCGGCAGTTGGTGCCTTATCTGCATAAATTACACAACCTGATGGAACAGGAGAAAGAACAGATGCTCGAAGAAATCCGCCAATTGGGGGAGAATGTCGAGCATATCAAGCACATCGTCACCATGCAGCAGTCACTGGCCCGCACCGGGAGTGCGATCGAGCGCATCAGTCTTCCCAAAGTGGTGGAAGAGGCCGTTCAGATCAACCTGGCCGCCCTGCAACGTCATCAAATCCCCATCACCCGCAACATCGATCCCGATTTGCCCGCTATCAGCACCGATAAGCACAAGTTGATCCAGATTCTGGTCAACCTTATCAGCAATGCCAAGTATGCCATGCAACACATGGCCCCCGCGGAAAAGCGACTGACATTGAGCATCGAGCGGATCGAGAACGGCGTACGTTTGCAGGTGACGGACAACGGGGCCGGTATCGCTCCGGAAAACCTCACCCGCATCTTCAGTCATGGCTTTACTACTCGTACCGACGGGCACGGTTTTGGATTGCACTACGGCGCACTGGCGGCACGTGAATTGGGTGGCGAATTGAGCGTCACCAGCGACGGCCTCGGATGTGGCGCCACGTTTACACTCATATTGCCATTGCAGCCGACGCCTGTTGCCGCATAACAACCATGAACCAGCGCATTCTCATCATCGATGACACTACCGCCATCCACGAGGACTATGCCAAGATCCTCAAGCCTGGACGCAGCCATCAGGAGTTCGACCAGCTCGAAGCTGTTCTGTTCGGCGATGGCGGTGATCAACAGACATGTGAGAGCGGTGTCGCCTTCGAGCTGACCAGCGCCTATCAGGGGCGGGAAGGCTTGGAATTAGTGCGCCAGGCTTTGGCCGCACATCAGCCTTTCGCGATGGCGTTTGTTGACATGCGCATGCCGCCGGGCTGGGACGGCTTACAGACCATTGAGCATCTCTGGCAGTGCGATCCTGACCTCCTGATCGTCATCTGTTCAGCCTGGTCCGACTACACGCTGGAACAGATTCATCACCGTCTCGGACGACACGACCGCTGCCAACTGCTGAAAAAGCCCTTTGAGCCGGCCCAGGTCCGTCAGATAGCTCGTGATCTGACGGCAAGATGGCAACAGGAACACAGCCACGACCAGTTCCTGCCTGACAGCAACGCTGCTTAATGCAAGACGAGGCTGACATCATTCCTTGCGTCCCCTTGCACGGACAAGCCACGTCCGTATTGAACGTCGGATGACAATCTGATTCGATTTGTGATTCACATAGTGCATCAGACAGGTTATGATGCGCATTGATATCCGAACGCAGAAGCCCTGTAAGTTTCTGATCGCGCTGTGCTTTTCGCTCTCTCGGTGCTGCTGCCGGCAATGTCAGCCGTGAGCCACTTCAAGGAGATTGCATGATGTTCAGAATATGGGTCATGGCATTCACGGCTCTATTCACTAATGCGGTCGTAGCGGAGACGCCCAATCTCCTTTTCTCCAAAGCAGACATGCCAGCCCTGAAGCAGCGGGCAGAATCGCAGCCGCTCCGCGCCCAGTGGCAGGCGTACCTGGCCAAAGCCGACGCGCGCTGTGATCCCGCGTCGGCCGACTATGCCAACCCCGCTGATCCATTGCCCAAGTTGGAGAAGAAGTACGAACGCACCAAAAACCACATGTGGGGCCGGCACCTGACTGACCTGATGCAGAACCTCGGCCTGGCTTACCATCTGACCGGCCAGCAGAAGTATCGCGATCAGGGTGTCAAGCTGCTGGTCAGCTATGTTGAGGCCTTGCCTGTCACGCAGGAAGACATGGCCAAAGGATTTGCCGGCGGTCGCGGAGACATGATGCGCGGCCTGACCACCGGGTACGACATGTTTGCCGAGTTCCTCTCGCCGACAGAGAAGGAGATGGTCCTTAATTGCTTCAAGGATTACGTTGAGAACTTCCTCACGGAAGCTGAAGCGCCCGGCACCTGGTGGCGTCCCTACCACAATTACAACGGTGTCTGCGGCGGCATGGCTGGTTGCCTGGCTTTGCAACTGGCTGACATGGATCAGCAATTGTCCGAGGCTTATCTAGTCAGGATCATAGCTATCCTTCATTCGTGGTTCGAGGCGGGCTTTGATGAACAGGGCGCCTACTACGAGGGCATCGGATACATGCAATATGGCTTGGAAAATGCAGTTTATTTCGCTGCCGCATTGAAGCGGCATGGGGGTGAGAACCTTTTTGAAGCACCGGCCATGCGCAAGCTGACTCACTATATCGCCATGTCCCGCCTGCCTGGCGATAGCGCGACGGATGCCCGTAATGACACCGGATATACCATCCCCGGCAACATGATGCTCCAGGTCGCCAAGCAGTACAACAGCGGCCTGGCGAATTGGCTGTACTTGCCGGGTAATGACATGGATATGTACCTGCGACTGATCTGGTACAACGACATCCCGCCCGTCTCAGCGGGTGATGCGGGCGAGCCCTTGGCCGAGTATTTCGAAGGCCGCGGCCTGTGCGTGTGGCGCACCGGTTGGGATCGCTCAGATATCATGTTTTCCGTGGAATCCGGGCCGTACTACATCGTCACCCACGACCAGGCGGATAAGGGGCACTTCACCCTTTATGGCTTTGGTCAACGCTGGGCTTGTGATGCCGGCTACGGCAACAACCGCGACCCGCTGGGCCGATGCCAGACTGTGGCACATAACTGCATACTGGTTGACGGCAACGGGCAGGGGCTTTCAGGCGCGAGCTTTGGCACCAACGGTAAGATCGTGAAGTATCAATATGATGACACCTGCGGCTACGCCCTGGCTGACTGCACCGATGCCTATCGTGAATACATCACATACACTGATACAAAGCCGGTCGGCCAACGTGGTGCGCCGCATCCCAATATCCCCATGGACCATGCCCTGCGGCATTGCCTGTTTATGCCGCGCACCGCAGACCGCCCCGCTTACGTCCTGATCCTCGACGACATCGCCCAGGATGAGGCTGAACATGAATACACCTGGCAGATGTTAAGTTGGCCTGACCTTCAAATCGAATGCACCAGCCCCACTACGGCGATTGTGACACCAGAATCAACCCGGGAGAACCAGCAACCAGGTCCGGAAAAGATGTTCGTAATCATGGATGCCGCTGCACCGCTGACCATGAGCAGCGACACGTATGAGGTCGATGACGGCCGAAAGCCAGCTTCGTTCCCACGTTTGCGGGCCGTGTGCAAGACGATTAACCCTTGTTTTGCCGCAGTATTGATCCCCACCGACGGCTCCATTGAAGCTCCGGCTGTCACGTTCCACACCGAGGCAAAGGTCAAGAGCATCAAAGTTCAGTGGCCCGGGACGATCGATCTGATCACCTGGGATATGTCAGGCTCGCATCAGCCTCAGGTTTCGCAATCTGCGGCCAGCCAATGATTTTCAGACATTGTGCGGGATGATCCGTGAAGTGCATGCGGCTGAGCGGATCCATTCCGTGGTCAAGCACCAGAGCCGCCCGTGACACATGACCATGCAGAACACACCCCGCATCACGATGCAACATGACAAGACCCGCCACCTGATGCATTGCCTGGCTGCCGGCTCAACTGCACTGCTGTGGCCTGCGGCGACCTGCACTGCTGCAGACGCCTCCCCTGCTCAAGATGCACGGCCTAATGTGCTGTTTATCGCCGTCGATGATTTACGCCCACAGTTGGGATGCTATGGACATACCGAGATAATTTCACCGAACATAGACGCTCTGGCTGCGCGCGGTGTTGTGTTTAACCGGGCATATTGCCAGTATCCCGTCTGCGGACCATCGCGCAGCAGTCTGCTGACCGGTCTGCGGCCGACATTCGAACGCTTTCGCGACAACCAATGCTCACCGGACAAGGACGCCCCCGGCATCACCACGCTGCCGCAGTATTTCAAAGAGCACGGATACTACACCATCAGCAACGGTAAAATCTTTCATAGCCCGGCTCATACCGCCGAGCGAAGCTGGAGCGAAAAACCCTTTTCGCTGACCAAAGAGAACATGACGCCCCTGGATCCTGATTCAGCACAATACGTGGGTGGGATCAGGAACCGCGGCCCATTCTTCGAATCGCCCGATGTGCCTGACAATGCCTACTTCGACGGCCGGACTTGTGAGAAGGTTATCAGCGATTTGCGCCGCCTCAAGCAGATGGATCAGCCGTTTTTCCTGGCCTGTGGTTTCGTCAAGCCACATCTGCCCTGGTACGCGCCCAAGACCTACTGGGACTTGTACGACCCGCAACAAATCGCGCTGGCAGACAACCGCTTCACACCCAGGAACGCCCCCGCGGCACTTCAGGCCTCGCCGGAAATCCGCTTCTATCACGATCACGGCATCGCATACAACAGCGATCTTTTCCATCGCACGGCGCGGCACGGCTACTTCGCCAGCGTCAGCTACATCGACAAGCTGGTGGGCGACGTTTTGGCGGAGCTGGATCGACTGGATCTTCGCCGCAACACCATCATCGTGCTGTGGGGCGATCACGGCTGGCACCTGGGCGAGCATGACTTCTGGGCCAAGAACAATCTGCTCAACAACGCCATGCGCACCACGCTGATCGTCAGCGCTCCGGGCTACAAGGATCACGCCCGCAGCGACGGCATCGTGGAGTTGATCGATCTCTACCCCACGTTGTGCGATCTGGCAGGCCTGGAGAAGCCCGCACACCTTGAGGGCACGAGCTTCAAGCCGCTACTGGCCGAGCCTGATCAGCCGTGGAAGGAAGCTGCGTTCACCTGGGTGCTGACCGGGCACAGCGTCATCACCCGCGATTATGACTACAGCGAGTATGAGGTGGATGACCGGAAGCAGGCCATGCTTTTCGACCTGAAAAACGATCCGGAGGAAAACGTGAATGTGGCGGACGACCCGCGTTATCAAGCGGCGCTCGAGCACATGGCGCAGCTCCTGCACGACGGCTGGCAGGCGGTGACACCCGGACAGGCTCTGCCGGGGGCCGCTGCGCCAGTTCCTCAAAACACAGCGAATTAACAGGTTTTTCGCACCATCCGGATGTCGCCCCTGACCCGCAGGCGGCCGCAGCGCCATGCACGGGTAACGCTGCTGTCGCAGGGATGAGGAAGTTCAATAAAAACTTCCTCCCGATCAGCCAAAGAGCGATAATATATGCGAGGGCAGCCAATGCCTCAGTGGCGCGCCAATACAGCCGATAGGTTCTATGCAGGAGTGATTGATCATGAACCGCAATGTTTGCTGGGTGCCGCCCGAGCAATACGACATGATCCGCCGCACTCAGAAAAACAAAGCGGACGTCGCACCGCCCGAGTCGATTGATCCGCTGCTGGTCGGGTTCATTCTGTTGATCGTTCTGGGCGTTGCCGCGTTGCTGGGCTTGTTCACCTCAAAAGCGACCACTGATCCGATCAGCGCGGCGCCAGCCCCCGACGACGATCTGATCGCGCTGCTTGACGACACTGACTCCCAGGCGATGGCGTCCGGCAACGCATCGTGGGTGCAGGAGGAAAAGCAGAAGAAAATCGCGGCGGTGACCTCTTCAGCGCCGGCCCGTTTTGTGATCAACACCTACAAATCGATGGGGCAAAACCCGAACCTACTGCCGCCGGCGGTGATCACGTCGCAGAAGCAATCCCCAGCGCCGGTCGCGGCCGCCATGGTGCCGCCGATCACCAACACGCTGTCTCAAACGCAGTCCCATACGTCGCCACCGGTTCAAGAGCAGCAACAGGTAGAGCCCGCCGCCGCACTTTTGCCGCCGGCGCCGCACGTGGTGATTGAGCAGGTGATTGAGGAGGGACCACCGCCGGCGCCCGAGGTGACGATCGACTCGCTTTATGTCGATTGGCCCGTGCTGCTTCCCAATTACATGCTGACGCAGCACCACCCATTTCAGGACTGGTGTCAGCGCATCATGCGGGTCAACTATGGTGAAGCATCTGCCGTGCTGGGCGTGGTGGTCGGGCCCCGTGTCACCGACATGGAGGACTCGTCATACCTCCGCTTCCGTGACGACGTGCGGCAGAAGCTGATTGACTTTTTCGCCGAGCGTGAACCCAACGGCAAGTACCAGTACTACGCACCCTCATACCAGCGCGTCTATCACGGCCGAAACATCCAGTTCATGCGGGCTTACTCGGCGGACTCGCGCATCCTGGGACTGGTCGCCACGGTGGTGCAGTCCGACGGCCGGGCGTATGCGTATCTCTTCGATGGTCATGCCGGCTTCTATGGCACGTTCCTCAACACCATCGGCGAGGCATACGTGATCGATTCTTCCACATGGGAATAACTGATCCGCGGCGGACGGATGTATCGCGCACTGAATCGGGTTGGCTTAATTGGCCGGCATATCAGGGCTGCTGATAAACCGAGCCCGAGCCATCCGATGACCTGCGTGTGCCGCGGACCTGCGAGGCGATGCCGGCCAGGTATTGACCTAACCCGATCACATCCGCGCCGACACTGAAGAATTGATAGCCGAATTCGGCAAATTGCTCGATGAGGGATGGGCCCGCCACGGTGCCCGCGAACTTGCCGTGTTTTTTCGCTGTTTCAGCCACGCGGCGGCGGGCGTCCAGCAGGCGCGGATCATCCGTGCGCCCGGGACAGCCCAGGCTCTGACTGAAATCGCCCGGCCCGAAGAACAGCATGTCGATGCCCTCCACCGCGGCGATTTCGTCCAGCTCCTGCATCGCTTCCACGTCTTCGATCTGGATGATGACCATCTTCTGCGTGTTGGCGTGCTTCATATACTCCTGGAAATCCGCCAGGCAGAATGCGCCGTCGGCATTGCCGCCGTCAACCGGCCGCCGGCCCAGCGGGTGAAAGCGCGTGGTGCGCACGATGTGGCGGGCATCGTCTGCTGACATCACGTGCGGAACCATGATCGCGGCCGCATCCATTTCCAAGGGATGGATCAGGTCCGAATAGCTTCCGCGCTTGACCCGCACAATCGGATCGATGCCGTGGGCATAAGCGGCGCGGATGCCGTCCTCCAGGTCGCGCGTGGTGTTGGGCACGTGCTCGTTGTCCAGCCAGGCGCAATCGAAACCGTTCAGCCCTACCAACTGAACCACGCGCGGGTCGGCCAGGTTGACCTTGATGCAATTAACCAGTTCACCGCGACGCAACTTTTCCAGGGCACGGTTCGGCCGCAACATGTTGCTCACGAAAGAATCTCCTGTAGTTTGACGCGCACACCACTCTGGCGGCGGCTTTCCAAACCGGCAATGATAACCGCCATCTGCCGGCGTGTCTGCGACCAAACCACGGGGCTTTCGCCGGTGCGCAAAAACCCAGCGAATGCTTTCAATTGCTCTTTGAAGGCGAAGAATGAATCGGTGAATCGCGTCGCCAGCAAACCTTTGACGCCCGCCACCTGCACCTGGCCGAAGGAGCCGAACAGGTCATAGGTGGTGATCATCACCAGGTCGACGCCGGCACTGTGGCGCACGTGCACGACGTTGGCTTTCTCGTCGCCGGTGTTGGTGACCCACAGACATTCGCCCGGAGGCAACAGCGTCCAGGCCGCCTCCAGAGCGTGAATGCCGTAGCGCTCCCAGCTTTTGCACATCATGACGGTGATGGCCCGCATGTCGCCGATCTCACCCAGGCGGCTGCGCAACTCGGCGAATTCCCGGGCGTAGCGCATGCAACTGGTGGAGAGGAACGGGCGACCAGCCTGGTGCCAGTCGTCGAACTGTTTCAGGTCAGCGCGGTTGTCGGTCAAAGGTTTGTCGATGAAGGCGGGCAGTCCCGCTTCGATGAAGGGGCGCACGCGCTGGGCATGCGTGTGGCCGTCATCGGTGGAGATGACGACGGCATCGACCTGGCCGATCACATCTTCGGGACGAGCCACCACGTTGGGGATGTGCGCCGCGGCGGCGACTTTTTCAGAATCCTGCGGCTGATCGCACCAGACATGCGTCACCTTCATGCCGGGAATGCCCAGGTTCTCCGGCGGCTGGGCGCCCAGGTACTGCGGAATCACGGGGTAACCGCAGTCCGCCATGACCTGCTTGTCGTAGCTGCCGTTGATGATGGCCGACCAACTGAAGGGATGGCCGTTGCCTTCGACCATGCCGAGCATGGCCAGACGGATGTTCTGGGGGTCGGGAACGAGTGACTTGGACATTGGGAGAATCCGGTTAATGCGCGGTGTAGCCCGCATCCACGGGCAGGTTGATGCCGGTGACGTAGCGTGATGCGTCGGAAGCCAGGAACACCACAGCCCCCTTGAGATCGGTTTCATCCGCCATGCGGCCGAAGAAGGTGCTGCGGTTGTAGCGCTGGACGAAGCGATCATCCTGGTTGTTGAAGAACCCGCCGGGGCTGATGGTGTTGCAGCGCACGCCGCGCGGGCCGAGGCGGGAGGCGACGTAGCGCGTGAAGTTGAGCATGCCACCTTTGTGAAAGAAGTAGTCCGGTGGACTGCCCCAGTTGAGCCCTTCGTAGAGCGTGAAGTCGGGGCCCACCATGCCCTGGATGGAGCCGATGTTGATGATGCTGCCGCTGCCGCGCTGGGCCATGTGCTCGCCGAAGGCGCGGGTGATGATAAACAGGCCGGTGGCGTTAACCGCCATGCTCTGGGCGAATTGATCGGCCGGCGAAGTCCAATCGCCCATCGGCCGCTGCACGGCATTGTTGACCAGCACGTCAAGTCGGCCGTGCTCGGCCAGCACGCGATCGCGCAGGGCGAGGATCGACTGTTCGCTGGATTGATCGAGCGATTCGGCATGGACGGCCAACCCGCGCTGCTGCCAATCGGCGCAGTGCTTTTCCAGCGAATCGACCTTGCGACTGGTCACCACCACCACAGCGCCAGCCTCGGCCAGGGCTTCAACGATCTGCCGCCCGAACAAGCCGCCGCCGCCAGTGACGATGGCTGTTTTTCCCTGCAAACTGAATGACTCAAGCACCGACATCGATGGACCTTTCCGACGCGTGAATGTTGGGCACCTTCACATCCTGCCATGACCCGCTGCTGCGAACCGAGCGCAGGACTGCCTCGTTGACAGCCAGCGTCTGTAAACCTTCCTCCAGGCTGCAAAGCACCGGGGCCTTGCCTTCCAGGGCATCGAGCCAGGCGTCAGCCTGCATGATGAACCACGAATCGCGCGTGGGCAACTGCACCGGGCAGTCCGTCCACTGGCCGGCAGGATCGCTCTGCCAGCGCCAGCGGTTGAGGTGTGTTTCAAAACGGATCATGCCTCGTTCGCAGATGACGGTCAGCGTGCTCTCGTTGGCGGCCTGATGCTGGTTGAGCGAGTAACTGGCCAAGATCTGGCCGTGACGGGCGATGCAGTTGACGGTGTCTTCAACCTGCACGTGCTCGAGTTTGCAATGGGCCGCGTCGGCAGCGATGCGGGTGATGGGCCCCACGAGCCATTCAGCGGCATTGAACATGTGCGTGAGCGCATCCTGAATCGCGCCGCCGCCGGTTTCGTGGCGCGTGTAGTAGGTCGAGGCGTAAGCGGGACGGTATGTCGGGAAATGCTGGCCGGACACCAGCGTCAACTGCAGTGGACGACCGAATCGCCCGCTCTGCAACTGCTCGCGCAGAGCCACAATGCCCGGGTGCGCGCGATAGACGTAGGCGACGCCGATGCGCAGACCATTCACGTCGCGCCCCCGCAACGAGGCGGCCTGTTTGCTGCAGATCGCCAACGGCTTTTCGATCAAGGTGGAAAGCGAATGATCCAGACACTGGCTCGCCTGCTGCACGTGCATGGGCGCGGGCGTGCAGATAATTGCCGTGGTCCAGTTGCCGTCGCCTAGCGCCTGATCGAGATCGGCATAAGCAGCTTCAATCGGATAACGATCCGCGACCGCCTGCCGCACGGGGTCGGCCGGTTCCACAATGCCGACCGCAGCCCGCTCGGTCTGGAGAAAACAGCGTGCGTGTCGCTCGCCGATTGATCCCGCTCCCACCACAAGCAGCCGATGCTTCTTCACTTGACTGACCTTCCAAAGCACGTTCGCTCACCCGTAAAGATCGGTGACGCGGGGCGAAGCGAACAGGGATATCCGCATAACAAATAGTCGCAGCCGCGGTCGGGGACAAATCGCCATCTGTTCACCTGAGCGTCGGCCGTCTCTCATTCGCACATCCGATCCGCAGGCAAGGGCCGGGCGATCAGATGGAAGGGTGAAAACTGCACAATCTCTGTTGAAAACGCCTTGACAATACCATAAAGTCGATTATATTCAAGTCTGATTTTTATATATCGATATTAAATTCGTCATGCCCACCAGCGCCCTCTTCAGCCGACGTAAACCCGCCAACGCTACCCAGTTGGCTGCCGAGTTGCGCAAAGCACTCGAGTCGGGCGTCTTCGTCGAAGGCGATCAATTGCCCACCATTCGCCAACTCACCGATGCCACCGGCCTGCCCTACAACGCGGTCAACCGGGCCTTTTCCATCCTGCAGGCGGAAGGGCTTCTCGTCTCGCGCAAGCGGGCTGGCACGTTCGTCGCGCCGCGCCGGCACGACCCTGAAGTTCAGCGCACGATCATGCGCATCTTCGCTCTCATCGGGCCGGAACTCAGCGCCAGCTTTTATCCCGCGTTGCTGAAAGGCTTCGACCAGGCGGCCGGCATGCTGGGCTATCAGATCATCACCAGCAACACCGACAACGACGTGCACGTGCAGGCGGACACCATTCTGCAGTTGATGGACAAGTTCATTGCCGGCGTCGCCATCGTGCCCGCCACGCTGGGTTTGTCGCCCACCCATCACATTCGCCAGTTACAGCGCCAGCAAATTCCCGTCGTCCTGCTGCATCGCCGGGTGGAAGACGTGCAGGCGCCGTTGATCGCCATTCCCGCGGAGAAGGTCGGCGAAATGGCCGGCCGGCATCTGGTTGAAACCGGCCACAAGCGCATTGCATTCTGCGCCTCGCAGCGGGCGGGATCTTCGCTGGGCAAAGGCTACGAGCGCGGCCTGCGCCGGGTGCTGAGTGCCGCGGGCATCGAACTCCAGGATAAGCACGTCGATTACGGCGACATTGTGCTGTTTAACAAAGAGAATTTCGCCATCTACGAAGCCCGGCTGGAACAATGGTTCGCCCAGCACATGGTCCGCAAAGACCGGCCCACCGCCATCTTCACCAGTTTCGAATCGGTCGGCGAGATCATCTATCTGGCTGCCCTGCGCCACGGGTTGCGCGTGCCGGAGGATCTGTCCATCGTCACCATCGGCGGGGAAGATCGCCGCGGCGCGATCGCGCATCGCCTGGCCTGCGTCACCATTCACGAACTGCAGGCGGGGCAACTGACCGCCAAGCTCCTCGATGAAATGCACCATCACCAACGACCAATCAACGACCAGGAAACGTTCGAGATCGGGATCGGCTTCGATCCGGCACAAACACTCGCACCGGCGCCGGCCTGAAACGCGGAGAGGAACTGACGTGTTGAAAGCACCGTGGACCCGATGGGTTGTCCTGGCGATCGTGTGGCACACTGCCCTGTGCCATGCGGAAATTGTGACCATGCTTTTTCACGACGACTACGAAAACGTGTCCGTCGCCCAGGCGCCGAAGCCGACCGTCGGCAGTTACGCCCTGCAGGAAGGCACGGTCGTCGCGGTCGGGCAAGGCGTCAACAGCCTGGGCAAAACGCATCCCGCAGCGCCGGGTGACGGTGATAAACTTTTTCTACTCGACGCACCGGCTGAAACGGGCCGCCGCAACATCGCCAACCTCGCTGCACCGGCAACCGGCGACGGCACCTTGCGTTTTGAGGCGGACCTGATGCTGGTCCACAGCAGCTACCTGCAATTCGGACTCGGCAGCGACGACGGCGGCAAGGCGATCAGCGGACAGGTTCTCACCGTGGTCATCTCGCTGATGGCGGACGGCAAGATCTGTGCTTACGACGGCAAAAAGCACACGCCCATCCCCGGGCTCAAGCACACGCTCGGACAATGGCAGCACTACAGCATCGAATACAAACCGGGCGATTCGCAATATGTGCTTTCGGCCGGGAACGTGCGCGCCACCTTGAATGCGTTTGTGGGCGACGTGAGCAGCGTGTCACAGATCAACCGCGTCTTCGTGAACACCGGCGGCAGCAGCACCATCGGTTACAGCGACAACCTCAACGCCACATTCACCCGTGCGGATGACGCTCAACCCTAAGCTGCCGTGCCTGCTTTGAAAGACGACTGCCGGTGTTGGATACGCACCGGATGGTCTGTGGAGTGACGACCATGCCACGCATCCTGTTGAACTGCTGTGTGTTTGCCTGCCTGGCATGTGCCGTGGCGGCGATTGCCGAGGAGCCGATCGACATCGGCGATCGGCTGGAGCTGTTCGTCGATGACTACCTGATCGAGAGCATGGCTGGGGCGCAGCTTCGACTGCACGAGCCGATCGATCGCGGCCCGGCCATCGTGAGCCTGGAGAAACCATCGGAATCCATTTACCTGGGCTACGTCACCGTCGTCAAGGACGGCGACATCTATCGCATGTACTACCGCGGCGACAGTTCGCTGGCAAACGGCACATACTGCTATGCCGAATCGTCCGACGGGATTTACTGGGAAAAGCCTGACCTGGGTTTGCACGAGTACAAAGGCAGTACACAGAACAACATCGTCCTGATGGGCCAGTACGGCAGCCACTCGTTTGCGCCGTTTCTCGATGCCAATCCTGATGCAACGCCGGAGCAGCGCTACAAGGCCCTGGGCCTGCTGCGCACGGAGGATCAGAAGCACTGGCACCTGGTGGCGTTCGCTTCGCCCGACGGCATTCACTGGGAGTTGATCCAGAAGGAGCCGGTGATGACCAAGGGCGCGTTCGATTCGCAGAACGTGGTGTTCTGGTCAGCAGCGGAAAAGAAGTACGTCTGTTACTACCGCACCAAGAGCAACGGGGACACC
The DNA here is from genome assembly GCA_964471555.1 of uncultured Phycisphaeraceae bacterium. Classification (GTDB taxonomy): domain Bacteria; phylum Planctomycetota; class Phycisphaerae; order Phycisphaerales; family Phycisphaeraceae; genus JADLFV01. The sequence continues at coordinate 10,170 of CAYYGM010000039.1, read as the reverse complement.
GGGCTGCGCCAGATTTCGCGCGCTACCAGTGATGACTTTCTGCACTGGAGCGACGGCGTGCTGATGGAATACCTGCATCTTGGCGAAACTGCGCCGTTCGAGCAGATGTACATCAACCAGACGACGCCCTACTTCCGTGCCCCGCACATTTACATCGCCACGGCCGCCCGTTTCATGCAGGGCCGCCGCGCTCCCGGCGCTGATCTGATCGAGCGTTCGGGCATTGCCGAAGGCAAGTTCAGCGATTGCAGTGATGCGGTGCTGATGACGACACGCGGCGACAACCGCTACGCCCGCACCTTCCTGGAAGGCTGGATCCGCCCCGGCATCGGCCTGCAGAACTGGACCACGCGCAGCAACTACCCCGCACGCGGCATCGTGCCCACCGACGAAAACGAGATGAGCGTGTATGTCATCCAGGCCTACGGCCAGCCACAGGTGCACGTCGAACGTTTCGCCCTGCGCCTCGACGGTTTCATCTCCATCAACGGCCCCTACGCCGGCGGAGAAATGACGACCAGGCCGCTGCGCTGTCCCGGCGGCAACCTGGTGCTCAATTACTCAACGTCGGCCGCGGGACAGGTGCAGGCTGAGTTCCTCGATGAGGCGGGCGATCCGATCCTCGGCTTCTCCGCCAACGACTGCCGCCCGATGATCGGCAATGAAATCGAGGGGCTCGTGCAATGGCGCACGGCCGGCGATCTGTCCGCGCTCAAAGGCCGCACGGTAAAGCTGCGCCTGCTGCTCAAGGATGCGGACGTTTATTCACTGCGTTTTTCGGGCAATGACAACCATTAACAGACAAGCAACCGGAGATAGGCCATGCGATTAATCACGACTTTTCTAATGACTGGATGCCTGCTCGCACTCGCCCTGCTGAGCCATGTCAGCGCGGCGCGGGCGGAGGTGCTGTTCGCCGATCCGTTTGAAGACACCACCAAAGTGCCCGGCGTGCCCAACAAGCCGCAGGTCGGCAGCTATCCGACGGACAAAGCGATGCGCCCCGAGTCGCTGGTGGTCAAGGCCGACGGCGAGCATCCCAAAGCACCGGCCGGCGGCTCCAACATCCTGAACATCACCGGCAAGCAGCGCACCTACGGCGACCCCAAATCTCCGGCGCTCACGGGCCAGTCCGTCACGCTCGATATGGATGTCTATGTCTCGGCCGGCGGACAGTATGTCTCCTTCGGCCTCATCGGTGACACCGGCAACGAATCGCTCAACGGCAACAGTCTGCCCATCTGGCTGCAGATCGACAACAAAGGCGCCGTCCAGTCCCGCAGCAACAAGGCCTGGAACGCCAGCGGTTTTTCGCATCCGCTGGACACCTGGCAGCACTACACCATCAGCTATACCGTGGGCAATCCGGCCTTCACGCTCAAGGTCGCCGACGATCCCGGACGCTCGCTGGCCATCAACAGCCCTACCGCACCTTCGATCATCAACCGCCTGATGATTGCCGGCGGCGGCGCGGGCAACACGATCGGCTACATCGACAACGTCATTTACACCGGCCCCGCACACGATGACATCGATGAGAACTCCGCCGCAGCAGCCGCTGCACCCAGCGCCCCCGCTGCCCCGCCGCTCGCGGACTCCTATCCCATCAAGCCATCGGCGCCCACGCTGCAGGATGCGGCCCAGATTCTCGGAGAATCGGTCATCGCCAAACAGCCCAGGCGCTACATCGGCTGGCCTGACATCGTGATCACCAAAGATGGCGAGATGCTTGCGGTATTCAGCGGCGATCGTGACTGGCACGTGTGCCCCTGGGGTAAAGTGATGATCACGCGCAGCATTGATGATGGTGTGACGTGGAGTCAGCCGACGGTGGCGATCGATACGCCGCTGGATGATCGCGGCACCGGGCTGCTGGTTCTGCCGGATGGTTCGCTGCTGTTGACGTTCCACGCATCGCTGGCATTCGCCGACCGCACCGGGCCGCGCTACGATCCGTATGCGGAGTACGCCAAGGCCAACATCACGCAGGAAGTGCGCGACAAGTGGGATGGTTTCTGGTGCACGCGCTCGACCGACGGCGGCAAGACCTGGGGCGAGTTAGTCAAGATGCCCTCCATGACGCCGCACGGCCCGACACTGCTCGATGACGGACGTTTGATGGTGATGGGCGGCGGCGAGTGTTACGAATCGCCTGACATGGGCCAGACCTGGACACAGATCGGTAAGGTGCCGAAGAACCCCGAGACGTGGAAGAGCCGCTACGCATTCATGAGCGAGCCGGTGTGTCTGCAGGTCGAGCAGAGGCGCATCATCGCCCTGGCCCGTTATGCCGACGGCACCGACATCGCGCTGCGCCAGACTGAGAGCGAAGACGGCGGCAGAACATGGAGCGAACCGCACAGCACCGGCATGCCCGGTTATCCGCCGCACGTGATGAAATTGAACAACGGCTGGCTGGTTGCATCCTACGGCCGGCGCATCGCACCGATGGGCGAACGGGCCTGCATCAGCAAAGACAACGGCCGCACCTGGCTGGTCGATCAGGAAATCACGCTCAGCAATGCCGTGGCACAGCAGTCCGGCGACCTAGGCTATCCCGCCAGCGTGCAACTGCCTGACGGGTCGATCTGGACGGTGTACTACCAGGTCGAAAAGTCTGATGACGGCGAATACCCCTGTCTGATGGGCACGCATTGGCGCTTGCGGTGAGAGCCTTGCACCGGACTGAAGTTCGATCATTTGATCCAGGAATTCTTATGACTGCCACATATCGTTGGGCTACATATCTGATCACGTGTGTTTGCTGTGCACTGTTGCACGGTGCAGCGCGGGCGCAAAGCGGTGGAGCAGCCGCACCTTTGCAGATCGCCGATCAGCGTCAGCTTTTCGTGGATCACTACCTGATCGATCAGATGCAGAACCTGACGCTGCGCCTGCATCACCCCGAAGACCGCGGCGAGGTGCTGCGCTTCGATCAGCCCTGGGAAGGCATTTTCAGCGGGTATTTCACTGTTCTGCACAATGGCGATCGCTATCAGCTCTACTACCGCGGCATGCCCGACGTGGATGCGATGCAGGTGACCTGTTACGCCGAGTCGGCCGACGGCATCCACTGGACGCGGCCCAACCTGGGGCTGCACCAGATCAACGGGTCCGCCGACAACAACATCATCCTCGTCCCCATCGCACCGGCTGACAACGACAGCAAAGACCCGATGGTCACGCACAACTTCTCGCCGATGATCGATGACAAGCCCGGCATTCCCGCCGAGCAGCGCTACAAGGCTCTGACCGGCAACACCGGCCGCGAACTGTTCGCTTACGTCTCGCCCGACGGCATTCACTGGAAGAAGCTGGTTGACGGAGCGGTGATCGTGTATCCGCAGCAGCCCAAGGCGGAGCTGGATTCCAGAGAGATCGTGCTACATCCATCCGCCTTCGACTCGATGAATGTGCCGCTCTGGTCGCCGTCGGAACGGAAATACGTGGCTTATGCCCGCGTGGGTGTGATCCCGCCGCTGCCGGAGGGCTCGACAGCAAAGGTCCGGCGATACATTCGCTCCATTGCGAGGGCCACGTCCGATGACTTCATACACTGGTCCGCCCTGGAACCGATGAGCTACAGCGACACCGAAACCATCGTGCCCAGCAATCATCTCTACACCAATCAGACCAACGTTTACTTCCGCGCCCCACAGATCTACATCTCCACCGCGGCCCGTTTCATGCCCTCGAGGCAGGTGATCAGCGAAGCGGATGCCGAACGACTGCACGTGAACCCCAAGTATTTCAAGGATGTCTCCGACATCGTACTTATGACCAGCCGCGGCGGCACGCGCTTCGACCGCACGTTCCTGGAAAGCTTCATTCGCCCGGGGTTGGGGCTGATGAACTGGGTCTCGCGCACCAATTATCCGGCCCGCAACATCGTGCAGACCAGCGACACCGAGATGTCGCTTTACGTGCAGAAGGAATACGCACAGCCGACAGCCCACCTGGAACGCCACGTGATGCGCCTCGACGGGCTTGGTTCGCTGCACGCCGACGCACAGGTGGGCGAGATGCTGAGCAAGCCCATCGTCTGCCCGGGCGGTGTGCTGTCGCTGAACGTCTCAACTTCCGCTGCCGGTAGCGTGCAGGTGGCGATCACCGATAAGTCGGGCAACGCCCTGCCCGGCTACAGCTTCGACGATTGCCCGCTGATCATCGGCGATCAGATCGAGCGGCCCGTATCCTGGAACGACAAGGCTGGCCTGGATGAGTTGAAAGGTCAGACCGTGCGCCTGCGCCTGCGTCTGATCGATGCGGATATCTACGCCCTGAAGTTCGATCCGCAGTAGTGCTTTGCCTCACATACACTTGCCGGAGCGTCGCGATGAACATGCAATCGATTGGGATTTGGGTGTTATGCGTGCTGTTTGCAGTCACAGCCGGTGCGGTCTGCAATGAGAGTTTCGATGATGCGGCAAGCGGCTGGAGTGGGCCGTGGTGCAGCAACGCCGAGTTGACGCAGCCGGCCGCGCTATCGGTGGACGCCCAATCAAGCCTGCCGCTGCCGGAAAACACGACGCCGCCCGCAGCCGGGGGCCGCGTGGTTGACTTCAGCGGCGCGGTGTTTCGCGGACTGGGCGAAGGCCAGGAGTTGACGCTGGCTGATGCTTCGCCCCTGTACATCCGCATGGCGATACGTCGCACCGTATCGGATGAGGAAGGTAAATCGCGCAGCGTGTCGCTGCTTTTCAACGACGGACTCGAGCGCAAGCTGCTGGTCGGGTGCAGTTCCTCCGGCAAGCTGGCGATCGTCTGCGGCGAAGCGTTGAGCCAGACGCCCAAAACCGCCAACGCCATGGATCACGCCTATCTCTGGCTGATCCGTATTGACGCCCCGGATGCTGACGGCAAACGCATCGTGCGCATGCTCTCGTTGCATGAGAGTCAGAGCTTCGAGCAGCAGGAGCCGACGGTGTGGTCCCTGGTCAGCGATCCGCTGCCGCTGCAGGGTGTGATCGACCGCATCGGCATCGCGGCGGGCAAGAGCATTCGCCTGGAATTTGACGAACTGCGTATCGCCCGGACCTGGAATGAACTGATCGGCAAGTGATGCAGCAGATCAAAACTGACATACCGAAGCAGGGTTCTTGCTGGTTGCACTTTGCGGCCGTGCTGCTGTTATTGGCCGGTACTGCGGTGCATGGCCAAAGCTCGCGCATCCCCCAGTTCGGCATCTCGCTCAACGAGGACGGCGACGTCGTCTTCAGTGACAGCCTTGACCCTGATCCATCGCGCGTTGCTGCAAAACTGAGGGCGAATCTGGACACGTTGCTGGACACGCCGGTACATACCCTGATCTTCAACGTCGCCAGTGGCAGCGATGTGCTGTTGTATCCGACCGAAGTCGCCAGTCGTTGGGGCTGGCGGGTGACGGACAAAGAGCAGTCGCCGCCGTGGGACCAATGGGTGCCCATGCTGCGTGCAGCCAGCGAAGCGGGCCTTGATGCCGTACGGGTGGCGGGTGATTGGGCGCATGAGCACGAGCTGCTGTTTGTGCCTTCCTATCGCATCAACGACGCCCACTTTGCCGGCGATCCGCAGCAGAGTCCGCTGACCGGGCGCTACTGGCTCGAGCATCCTGACGAAACGCTGGGCGCGTCACCGCTACCGGAGAACGACAGCTACAAAAACCAGTTGAACTTCGAGCTGGCATCCGTGCGGGCGTATCGCCTGGGCGTCATGCGCGAGGTCGTGCAGCGCTACGGCGATGTGATGGATGGTCTGCAGATCGACGGCACGCGCCACCCCTACCTGTTTCCGCCTGGCAAGGCAGCCGAAGACGCTCACCTGCTGACCGAGATGCTGGCCGAGTTGCGGCACGTCCTCGATGAGGCCGGGCACAAGCATGGCAAATACATTCCGCTGCTGGTGCGTGTGCCGCCGACGCTGGCCAATTGTCACTGGGCGGGTTACGAGGTCGAGCGTTGGATCGAACTGGGCATTGTGGACGTGGTGATGCCGTCGCCGTCGATGACACTGTCGCACGACGTTTCGCTGGGTGAGTTCACCGCCCTGGTCAAGGGCCGCGATGTGCAGATTGGAGCCTCGGTGCTGCCGCGCACACAATTGGCCTGGCCCATGAACAAACACGCTGTGGCTGCGGATTTCGCCGGTTCGGTGGGTCGTGAAGCCAGCACCGAACAGGTGCGCGGCGCTATCGACAACGCCCGGGCCATGGGGGCGGCGATGATCGAGTTCTACAACTTCAACCTGCCCCTGAGCAACGCCTCACGGCAGGCGATCGCAGCCGCGTCAGCCCCTGTGAGCGGCGACCGGGTCTATGCCATCACCCCGGCCTACTACCTCGACTACACCGACACCTACGAGACTCGCAAGCAGATTCCCGCCGAACTGCGCGCCAATCAGCCTGTGACATTGACGCTCTATGTGGCCCATCCCGCGCAATTCGACCAGGGTGAAACATCCGCCCTGCGCCTGGGGTTCCACGGCATCAGCCCGGACACACCGGTCAACCTGACCGTGACATTCAACGGACACACACTTCGCAGCGGGCCACTTGGCGCGGATCTGATCCCCGTAACCGGCAGCGCTGCGGCGCCCAGTCGTATGCATCCGCCGCTGGTCAGCGCTTATCTGGTGCAGCCGCTGGATGAAAACAGTGCAGTGAGCACGGGTGAAAACGTGCTGCAGTTGACGTTCAGCGGGTTGGACATGCGGGCCATCCTGCAACTGGTGGAAGTTCAGTTGGCAGTGTGGGCTGCCCACGATGTAAAACCGATGGCCGAGAACCCCAGGAACCCATGATGACGTTTGTGATGACGCTCGCGGTTACCAACACGCTGCTTCGGCCGCTCGACTGGTCCGTTATTTTCGCCTATGGGATCGGCATGCTGCTGGTCGGCTGGTACTACAGTCGCCGCACGCACAGCAGCGAGGACTACCTGCTGGGCGGGCGCAGCATGAAGCCGTCGGCTGTGGGTTTGTCACTGTTTGCGACGCTGTTCAGCACGATCACGTACCTGTCGATTCCGGGCGAGATGGTGCGCTTCGGGCCGATCATCCTGGCGGGGCTGGTGGCGTATCCGCTGGTGTATTACATGGCGGGCTGGTTGCTCATTCCGGTGTTCATGCCGCTGAAGGTGACCAGCGGGTACGAGCTGTTGGAAGTGCGCTTCGGGCCAACGGTGCGCATGGTGGGCGTGGCGTTTTTCATCATGCTGCGTCTGCTGTGGATGGCGGTGGTGGTGTATGCGACGTCGGACACGGTGCTGGTGCCGCTGGCGGGGATGAGTCCGTCGGCGACGCCGTGGGTCTGTGCGGCGCTGGCGCTTGTGACAATTGCCTACACGTCGATGGGCGGATTGCGAGCGGTGGTGGTAACCGATGTGACTCAGACGGTGCTGCTGTTTCTGGGGGCGGCCTTGTCGCTGGTGATGATCACGTGGGCGTTGGGCGGCGTGGGGGAATGGTGGCCGCGCACGTGGAACCCGAACTGGGGGGATGTGCACTGGGTGTACGATCCGACAGGCAAACGCAGCGTACTGGGCGCGTTCGCGGCAACGCTGGTGTGGTACATCTGTACCACCGGGTCGGACCAGGTGGCCATCCAGCGCTACCTGGCGACGCGTGATGTAAAAGCAGCCCGCAGCGTGGTAAGCGTGTCGCTGATCGCCAACGTGCTGGTCCAGGTGCTGCTGGCGTGCCTGGGACTGGCGTTGTTTACCTACTTCAGCGCTAATCCGAACAGGTTGCCGGCGGGCCAGACGTTGCGCGAAGCTTCGGACAAGCTGTTTCCAAGCTTCATCGTCTCCGGTCTGCCGGTGGGTGTCAGCGGGCTGATCATCGCGGGACTGCTGGCTGCAGCGATGAGCAGTCTTTCCTCCGGGATCAACTCGCTGTGTTCGGTGATCTCCACGGACCTGATCGGGCGCTTCAGCAAAAAGACACCGCAGGCTAAGCAGTTGGTTCGCCGCGAGAAGATTCTTTCGCTGGCGATCGGCGGCGCGGTGGTGGTCATCAGCATCGGCGTCGGTCACGTGCAGGGCAACCTGCTGGATCTGGCGTACAAGGTGGTGAACCTGCTGGTGGTGCCGTTGTTTGGGCTGTTTTTCATGGCGATTTTTGTCAAACGAGCTACGGCCTTCGGCACGCTGGTGGGCATCGCGGGCGGACTGGCGGTGATCGTGCCGCTGAACTACTGGAAGGAAATCACGGGCACTGCGCATCCACCGATCGAATTTCTCTGGGCCATGCCGCTGGGTTTGATCGCCCAGGTGGCGCTGGGGATGGCGGCCAGTCTGCTGCCGATTGGCAAGACGCCGCCGATGATTCCACGCGGTGAAACAAAGGCCTCGGATTGATCTGCTGCCGTCAACTGATATGAAAGGCGATATGTTCATGCACACACATACCCACGTTCCCTTGTTACGCAGCGCACTGGCGGTTGCGCTGATGTCGATGCTGCTTTCGACCGCCGCCTGTGCCGCGGAACCCGCACGGCCGACGCTGCGGTTGATCAACGTCAAGAAGATCTGGGACAAGGCCCCGCACAATGCCTTCACCGACCTGGTGCGCTACCAGGATCGCTTTGTCTGCGCCTTCCGTGAAGCATCGGAACACAAAGGCGGCATCCAGGGATCACGCATCCGCGTCATCAGCTCCAGCGACAACGGCAACACCTGGCAGGATGAAGGTTCACTGTCCGACGAGCGCGGCGACATCCGTGATGCCAAGCTGTCCGTGATGCCCGACGGCCGACTGATGCTGCTGACCGCGATCCAGTTGTTTGACAAACAGGTTGGCTTGCACCAGTCACTGGCGTATTTCACCAACGACCTGAAAAACTGGGACGGCCCGCACGACGTGGGCGATCGTGATTACTGGATGTGGGGCATGGCCTGGCACAAGGACATCGGTTACACCATCGGCTACAACGCCGCGGCGGGTTACGTGGCACGCCTGTACCAGACAACCGACGGCCTGCAATACAGCACACTGGTCGATTCGCTCGAAGGCATGCCCAAACCCAACGAAAGCAGCTTCGCGTTCAAAGGCGATACAGCCTATTGCCTGATGCGCGTGTTCGGGCCGGCGTTTCTGGGCACCGCGCAGCCGCCCTACGACCACTGGACGTGGACGCAGGCCAGCGAAGCGGTGGGCGGACCGAAACTGATCGTGTTACCCACGGGCCAGCTTCTCGGCGGCGGCCGGCGCTACCTGCCGGACAAGACATGGAAGACGTCGCTGCTGTGGATCGATCCGCAGACCGCCCGGATCGAAGAAGCATTGCAGTTTCCCAGCGGCGGCGATTGCAGCTATCCCGGCATGGTGCTGATCGATGACACGCTTTACGTCAGCTACTACTCCAGCCACGAAGGCATCGGGCACACGAGCATTTACTTTGCCCGCGTGGCGGTGGAAGACACCGGGCAGTGATTCGTAACGCATGCTGATGCAGTGATTCGCATCGCATACTGATTATGTCCCCGAGAGCCGGGGGATTTTGCCTCTGGAATCTATTATTAGTTTTTTAGAAAACTAATAATAGCTGAAGAGCAAAATCAGCAAGTCATTGTGGGCATGGGAGTGCGGGGGTGTGGTCTTGGTGTGCCCGCTGCGAACGGTTGGTGTGGGGGTTAAGTCAGGGCGCGATACGCAACCGGCGAGCTCGCCGCGATGAAGCGCGGCGCTTCGTAGCGTGATCGCCCATGGGATCGCCCAACGTGGACTGTGCTTGTTAGGCGCAGCCCAGTTCGCGGGCGGTTTCGCCGATCGATTCGTCGATGATGTCCAGGCCCTTGAGCAGCGTGGCTTCGTCCATCACGATGGGCGGACTCATGCGCAGAATGTGGCCGGCGGGAATCCATGCCAGGCCCTTGCGGAACGCCTTCTGATAGACCAACTGACCGGCCTTGTCGAAGGGGGCCTTGGTCTTCTTGTCCTTGACCAATTCGATGCCCATCAGGCAGCCCTTGGCCCGCACGTCGCCGACGATCTTGTGCTCGTCGAGCATCTTCTTCATGCGCTTGTTGGCCAGTTCACCCAGATGCAGGGCCCAGTCGTTGAGGTTCTCCTGCTCGATCACTTCGATCGACGCCAGAGCCGCGGCGCAGGCCATCGGGTTGCCGCCGTAGCTGGATGAAGCGCTGATCGACTCGAAGCTCTCCTTGTACGGCTCGCGCACCGCAACGCACGTCA
>CAYYGM010000038.1:0-32370 GCA_964471555.1 uncultured Phycisphaeraceae bacterium | reverse complement strand
ACATCTCGCATTTCCTGGAGGAAGTGCGGGCGGTGTGCGATCGCTTCACGGTGCTGCGCGACGGCGAATCCGTGGGCGAAGGCGAAGTGGCGCAGGTCGGCAACAACGAAATCATCGCCATGATGGTGGGGCGGCAGGTGGATGATCTGTACCCGCGCAACGTGCATCAGGCGGGTGACGTGGTATTGAGTCTGCACCAGTTGGCGGGCAAGCGCAAGCCGGCGTCTGCGAGCCTGCAACTGCGCCGCGGCGAAGTGCTGGGCATCGCGGGCCTGATCGGAGCGGGCCGCACGGAGATGATGCGGGCGATCTTCGGCATGGACCCGGTGCGCAGCGGGCAGGTGAAGATCGGCCAGTTCAACGCCTCATCCACCCCGCGCGGCAACTGGCGGCGCGGTGCGGGCATGGTGAGCGAAGACCGCAAAAACGAAGGTCTGGCGGTGGGTTTGAGCATCGCCCAGAACGTGACGCTGCCGAAGTTGCGCGGATTGGGTCCGTGGCGTTTCGTGCGCCCGGGGCGACAGAACGCCGCTGCGCGGCCGTGGATCGAAAAGCTGGCGATCCGATGTCAGTCTGCGAGCGCGGCCGTGGCGTCACTTTCCGGCGGCAACCAGCAGAAGGTCGCCATCGCCCGGCTGCTGCACGCTGACGTCGATGTGCTGCTGCTGGATGAGCCGACGCGCGGCATTGACGTGGGATCGAAGGCCCAGATTTATCGCCTGATCGACGAACTGGCCCGCAGTGGCAAGGCGGTGCTGATGGTCAGCAGCTATCTGCCGGAGTTGCTGGGCGTGTGCGATCGCATTGCGGTGATGTGTCGCGGCAGGCTCGGTGATGCCCGGCCGGTGGATCAGTGGAACGAACATGAGCTGATGGTGGCAGCCATCGGCAAGGATGAACAGGCGGCATGAAGCAGGCGGCAACCAACAGCAAAGGGCGTTTGGATTTCCTGCGCAGCCCGTGGATGAACACACTCGGCCGGTTCATGGCCTTGGCGTTGGTGTTCCTGTTCTTTGCCCTGCTGGTCGAGGACGGCAAGTTCGTTTCGCTGCGCAATCTGGAAAACATCGCGCGGCAGTCCGCAGTCTATGCCACTGCGGCCCTGGGCATGACGCTGGTCATCATCGCGGCCGGCATCGATCTGTCGGTCGGGTCGATCATCGCCCTGTCGGTGATCATCGTGGCCTGGGTGCTGAACCTGTCCACGAGTGGCGCGGATGGACAGACGGTGTATCTGATCAAACTGCATCCGGTGCTGCTGCCGATCGTGGCACTGGTTGCGGGTGTGTTCATCGCGGTGGTCAGCGGGCTTTGCAATGGCGCGCTGATCGTTGGCTTGCGCCTGGCCCCGTTCATCGTGACGCTGGGCACCATGGGTATCTTCCGCGGAATCGCCAAGGGCATCTCGCACGAGAAAGACATCTATCCGCCGCAGGACACCTGGCTGACGGGGATCATGGACCCGACGCTGACCAATCCGGCCAAGCAATGGATGCTGCTGCCGGTGGGGATCTGGATGCTGATCGTGGCGGCGATTGCGGCCGCGCTGCTGCTGCGCTACACGCGCTTCGGGCGGCACGTTTATGCGGTCGGCTCCAACGAGGAAACCGCGCGGCTGTGCGGGGTGCCGGTGGGGCGGACCAAGATTCTGGTTTACACGCTGGCGGGTTTGTTTGCGGGACTGGCTGGCCTGATGCAGTTCTCCTTTATCAGCGGTATCGGGCAGCCCATGACCGGCGTGTCGTATGAACTGTTCGTCATCGCCGCGGTGGTCATCGGCGGCGGCAGCCTGATGGGCGGCGAAGGCTCGGTCCTCGGCTCCATCATCGGGGCGCTGATCATCACCATCCTCTACATGGGCGGCCAACAGATGGGCTGGCCCAAATGGGTGCAGGAAATGGTCATCGGCGGCATCATCATCGCGGCCGTAGCGCTGGATCAACTCAGGCACCCGCGGAAATGAACCATGGGGAATGCCGTGCCGCCTCACTGAAGTGAGGCGGCCTCGCAGCCCAGCAAGGTCATCGCTTGGACAGCACGTTTTTCTCGTAAGCCTTCACTTCCGCTAGCCACGCGCTTTCGACGGGGACGTTCTGCGTGGTGCAGTAGTGGTCCCACACGGCGCCGAAGGGCATGGTCTTGAGTTGCTCCATCAGGGCCAGACGGGCGGTGTAGTCGCCGGCGTTTTCAAGCTCGCGCAGCTTGGCGGTCGGCTCCAGCATGGCCAGCAGCAGGGCCTTGAGCGTGGCACGGGTGCCGATGACCCAGGCAGCCAGGCGATTGATGGAGGCGTCGAAGAAGTCGAGCCCGATGTGCGTGCGCTCCAGGAAGTTGCCGCGCACCAGTTCGAGCATCATGGCTTGAAGGTCGTCGTTGAGGATGACCACGTGATCGCTGTCCCAGCGCACGCCGCGGCTGACGTGCAGCAGGATTTCGGGCAGGTGCATGAGGGCGGAGCTGATCTTGTCGGTGATGGTTTCGGTGGGGTGGAAGTGGCCGGCGTCGAGGCACATGAGTTTGCGGCGGGTGATGGCGTAGGCGTAGTAGAACTCGAAGGAGCCGACGACGTAGCTTTCGCTGCCGATGCCGAAGAGCTTGCTTTCCACGGCATCGAGGTTGTGGGCGGGGTCGATCTGCTCGGCGAAGACCTGGTCGAGGGCGTCCATGAGGCGCTGACGGGGGGCGAGACGGTCAGCGGGGATGTCCTTGTAGCCGTCGGGGATCCAGACGTTGGTGACGCAGGGTGATCCGAGCTGTTGGCCGATTTCGGAGCCGATTTTGCGGCAGGCGATGCAGTGGTCGATCCAGAACCGGCGGACGGCGGGGTCGCGGTGAGCGAGCGTAAAGCCATCGCAGGCCATGGGATGCGCGAAGCAGGTGGGGTTGAAGTCCATACCCAGCTTCTGAGCCTTGCACCAGTCGATCCACCCTTGGAAGTGGGCGGGCGTGATCTGGTCGCGTTCGATCTTTTTGCCCTGGGATTCGAGGTAGAAGGCGTGCAGGTTGAGGCGATGGCGGCCGGGGATCAGGGAGTAGGCTTTTTCCAGGTCGGCGCGTAACTGGTCGGGGTTGCGAGCCTTACCGGGGTAGTTGCCGGTGACCGCCAGGCCGCCGCCCAGTTCCTCGCCGCTGGATTCGAACCCGCCCACATCATCGCCCTGCCAGCAGTGCAGGCTGATCGCCACGCGGGCAAGGCGGTCCATGGCTTTCTGCGTATCGACGCCGAGTTGAGCGTATTGCTGTTGCGCCTGTTGGTAAGCGGGCGAAGTGGGGGCTGCGGACATAACTGGCTCCTGCTACGGGACATCAGGGATGATGAGCGATCGGATGAATGCGTGCGGCATCACTATATCTTGATCCGCGGTTGCGAGCAGATGGCCTGCATCCCTGGTTTCTGATTGAAAATGCGTATCGGAAGTGATGTTAATTCAGGTAGTTTTGAGCCTCTGCGTAAAATGGGACGGTGTCTGAATAAGTTTCTGACAAAGACACTGTAAGTTACTGTTGACACAAACGGCAGACTCGTTACTATCGGCTATTACAGGGTAAGTTGCGGCGCAAGCTCTATGTGAGAGCAGACCACCGCCTGCATGTTGTGGGGTATCGTCTACAGCGTCGCTGCATAGTCTGTATGTCGTTCTCGCCGCTGGCTGTTCGGCGGCGCGATGGGTGTGTGTGGTCACTTCTTACAAGGGAGCAGGGGGAGCGATGAGAGGAGAAGCTGGCAACGCACTCGTCAGTGAGGATCGCCATGCTTTTGCTGCGGCGAAACTGATCGGGTGTTCCCACGCCATCAAATCCATCAAGACGCTTGCCACCACATTGGCCAATCGCCAGTGCACGGTGATGATCCTGGGCGAGACCGGCACGGGCAAGGAGATGGTCGCCCGCCATCTGCATGCCGTATCCGAACGCCGGAATCAGCCTTTCGTACCCGTCGATTGCTCGGCTTTGGCCGATGCCCTGTTTGAAAGCGAATTGTTCGGCCACGTGCGCGGCGCGTTTACCGGCGCGGTGCGCGATTCGATCGGCTTCATCCGGGCGGCGGACGGCGGCACGCTCTTCCTCGACGAGGTGGGCGAGCTTTCACTGCCCCTGCAGGCCAAGCTGCTGCGTGTTATTCAGGAGCGTTGCGTGGTGCCGGTGGGCTCCACCCGCCAGATCGGCGTGGATGTGCGCATCGTTACCGCCACCCACCGCGATTTGACCGAGATGGTCCGCCGCGGCGAATTCCGCCAGGATCTTTATTTCCGCCTCAACGTGGTGGCCCTGAACCTGCCCGCCCTGCGGCAACGCCAGGAGGACATTCTGCCCCTGGCTGAGCATTTCCTCAGCGCCCAGGCCATGCTTTATGACGAGCCGTTGCGTCGATTGTCACCTGAGGCGGCCGCGGCCCTGCAACGTTATCCCTGGCCGGGCAATGTGCGTGAACTGGCCAACGTCATCGAGCGTGCCCATGTGCTGGCGGACAGCCAAACCATCGAGCTGATCGATCTGCCGGCCCCGCTCCGCTCGCCGCGCCCCGACGTGGCGATCAGCTCGGAACTGTGCCTGGATACGGTCAATCGCCACGCCATCGCCGAAGCGCTCAAGCGCACCAACTACAACAAGGCCGCTGCCAGTCGACTGTTGGGGGTCAACATCCAACGGCTCAATCGGCTGATCTCTCGCTTGCGTGTGCCCATGCATCCGCGCCGCAATTCCCGCTGATTCCCGCATTTTCCCTATCTTTTCGCCTCCCTCTCCAATTCGAACGCGATCGATGTGTCGCAGGTGGTGTTTGTTTTAACCACTGATGTTTAAAACAAATCACAGGCGGATTGCATAGGTCTATCGCAGTGTTTAAACGGGTTATGGCATCGTTTGGATGTTCAATATGACCTGTTTGACGGGTATGCGGCAGGTGGCGCATGGGCGAAAAAGTCATAAAGCAACACATTGGCGTCAAATGTCTTATAAATTATTTTCGGCTGATCTACTTGTTGGCACGTGGTTCGCATTAATAGAAGGCGGAGGATTAGAGTTCTCGGCAAGGATGCCGAAAGTGGTAGTCAAGACATGAGGTCTTTGGATGTGTTCTTCGAATGGATCAATTTCCCTGCTGGCGGTCGGTTTACCCGATACGCCGACGGCCACACAGCAATACGACTTGCGTGTGGCAGACAGCGGCCGGCAGGCCCTGGCCATGTTGCGGTTGATGTACTTCGACCTGCTGCTGGCGGGGGATCAAGTGCCGGACATGAGTGTATGGTCATTGATCCGTACGATCCGTATGTGTTGGCCGCAGCAGCGTTGGGCACTGGTCGCTTCACACATCACGCCGCGGGAGGAGATAGTAGCGCGATCGCTCGGCGCCTTGATGGTGATCGAATCAGTGCCCAACTGCTCGCGGCTTCATGAGCTGGCAGCCTCGTTGCTCGGCAGGCAGACGCCTGCCACCCTGGGGCCGGTGGAAACTGGAACCCGGTGGATTGATCCGGTGAAAACTGTGGAGGTTTAGTATCAGCCACAAGCACGGCGCAGGAGGAAAAGGATCCTGGCCCGCCAAGACGCAGTTGCGTCGGTTGCCTGGAAACAACTGACGTGAATGGCCCGGACCGCATGATTCGTTTGCTAACTATGACCCCACACCCTGTGCCCTCACACTACCTACCCCCTCCTTGGTAGGACGTGTGAGGGACGAAAAAAGTCAGCGGCGAGCCTTGAGCCCCGCTGTGTGCGACAGGTTCGAAAAACTTGTGAGAGAGAGATGCTTCCGCGGGCAGTCGGTAAGACTGTCTGGGAGGAGAAAGATGATGCGGACTCGGTTAAGGTTAACCGTGTCTGCTGTCGGTGTCGCGACCGAATCCTCAGTAACTCCGAGGGGAGCGGTTGGTGTTCTCACCGCCAGCGGGGACATGGCGGCCGCTAGTGCCGGGCAGATTGTTTTGCTCCATGCCGTCAAGCGTTCCGGTAGCTTTCGGCGCTTTCCGGGACCTTCCGTGGGTCAAACCACAAGGCATGGGGGCAAGTTGTTCCCGCGGCGGCTGTCGGTAAAGACCAGGCCGTCTGAGGCCAGGTGTGACTTTGGCAGGCTCCACATGATGCGGGCAGACGAAGTGCCCGCTTCCAATTCAGGTTCCTGTGACTCTCTCCCTCCCCGTCATCTCTCCTGGCGGGGAGGGTTGAGTCTTTTATATGGGAAGGGGGGGATATTGATCCAATAACACTGGATGATGTCATTCTGTCTGTGCATGGCCCGGGTTGATGAGGGGCCAGGTATGTGGTTGTGGACGGTTCGTCTGCAAGTGGAACATGCTGGCGCCTTGGAGCGTATGCACGTGATGCTGTTCCGTCGGCGCTGTCGTCGGAATGGATTGCCCTCCCTTTGCTTTGAACCCTATCTGCCGCTTTGGGGCAGTGTGAGGGGGTGATAAGTAAAGGAAACAACAAGTGCTGTACTGCTGAGCTCTGTTTGACAACAGTGCGGCGATCGGTCTGTCACCGTTTTTGAAAGGGGATCGTCATGTGAACTTCCAATCGAATCATCGCTGATCTGACAACATCAACGTGGGCCACTGTTCGCATCCCGCCACGGGGAACAGAGGCATGTTCGTGACCAGGGCCAAGGCTGAATGCCCGCCCTGGGGCGACGCGGCATGTTCTGGCCCAAACTTGCGGTAACGGCGGGTGCCGGGGGTGTTCATACCGGCAACCACCCAATGTCTGGAACGATCCATTGAAACCGGTGGAACACCTCATCACGAGAGAGGATGAGGCGAGCCACCCTAAATGAATGAGGAGAAATACGATGAATACGTATGAGCTCTTCGGTGGCAGCGAACGTCGATTGCGATCGATGTCCAATGCACAGCTCCTGCTGTTGGCCGTCTTCAGCGATGCCCAGGGGCTGCAGCAGATCGATAACGAACTGGACCGGCGGGCCTGCGGCATACACGGCTCCAGCCAGCCGGACGAACATCGACAGATGAGAATCAGCCTGGCTGCGTGATTCGCATCCAAGGTTGAACCTGCCCGGGTTACTTTGTGAGGGAAAACAAACTTCGGTGTCGTATCGTTGCGCCATCGCGCACGATGCGAGCGACCGGCAGAACCAACCCACAGGCAGGTGAATCAAGTTAACAACAGACGACGTGTAAGAGCCGTCGTCTTGGTGTAGTCGTGTCGGCACGGTTGCGCGAAACGCGCAGGCCGCACGACGCGTGAGATTCCGTAGCCTTCGTACGGATGCCATGGGATTGTCCGGATGCTTGTCTGTGGGCATTCCGGTTGACTCAGTTAGGTGTTACATGTTCCGAGGTGGAACACGTAAGAGTGCCTTTGTGAGGGAAATGCGGGAGCCCCTTTTCAGCTCCTGCGGAAGGAAAATTGATCATGTATTGGATGAGAAATGGATTGGCGGCACTGTCTTTCTGCGCTCTGGCGGGTGTCAGCATGGGACAAACCCACCCTGATTTCAACGGTCACGTGGAGAACGCCACTGAAGACTATGGCTATTACGCGCTGTTGACCGGCGGCATTGCGGAAAACGGCCAGACCCGTGACGGTACCCAGGGCACCATGTGGTACATCAACGACGATCCGGACTACACCTACTATCCCAATGGTTATCAGCAGTGGAGGCGCGATGGCTGGTTCGAGGAAACCAAGGGCGTGGCGCTGACCATGTGGAACGACAGCACGATTGTCTACGACAATAACGGCCTTGAAACCTCGACCATGCCCGCCAACTTCTACGGCGACCCCGGCGATCCCTCTCAGATCACACCCGGGCTCTACTGTGGCGAAGCCATGAGCAACAACTACGACTGGAACTATGCCGGCTATTTCCTGATCGATGAAGAAACCACCATCGACAAGATCAGCGGCTACTTCGCGGAAACCTACTACTACACTATCGCTCCCTACATCACCAGCGGCGCGTGGGAATTCCGCATGAACATCTACTCCAGTGTGGTTGATGGCTCTTACGTCAAGCCCGCCGTCAACAGCTTCCTGGGAGACGTGTTCACCACCGAGTCTGCGGCCGGCACATTCAGCGTCAGCGACACCGGACAGGTGCGCCACTATGCCGGCTTCTCCGACAACGATGACATCATCTATCGTCTGACCTTTGAACTGGCCAACCCCATCACCTTGCAGCCGGGTGAGTATTTCTTCAGCCACAACGCGGATCTGGTCCCTGAGCCGGCCAGCCTGGTCCTGTTGGGTGTTGGTGCACTGATGATGGGAATGCGGCGCAGGCATGCGTAAGCGGCGCATTCTGGCGTGACTTCTTTTAACCAGTTGACTTTTTATCAAGTGAGGAGTTAATCATGAAACGATTTGTTAAAACAGCTACACGGGTTGCCTGCATCGTCGGTCTGCTGTCGGCCGGTTCGACGGCGTATGGCGCCACGCTCACCCTCAGCGATCCGCTGCAGTATGACAATCCCAGTGAAAACGAGTACGCGCCGACCGCAGTTACCGGCACCGGCACACTGAACAACAACTCCTGGCAGGCTGATATGGGCCAGGCGGGTCTCTCCCAGAACTGGCTCTACTTCCAGGGTGATGGCAGCAATCATCCCCAGCTTCTGTTCGATCCCAATGCCGGCCTGACGGTCAACGACATCCAGTCGATTTCGTGGGACACCAACAAGGACAAGGCCGCAGTTGATGACAACGCGGACTTGAAAGATTGGTACATCACGATCTATACCCTGGATGCAAATGGCGCTTCGCCCAATGGCCCCTGGTACAACCGGCGCATTCAGTTGCGCCCGTGGGAGTACGTGGACGCCAGCGGTTATGCAGCCGGTGATTGGAATCGCTGGTATGTCGGTGATGCCCCCGGCGGCAGCGACGGCGTACCCGAGCACGAAGTGCTGGTTGTGGATTACACCGACGGCGGCAGCACCAACGGCTCCTATACGCTTGCCGATGCCAAGTCGCTATTCGGCACCGACAAACTCTGGTTCATCGCTCTGGGCACCAGCTACAACAACGAAAGCGGCTGGGGCGAGACCGAGTTCAGCAGCTACGTGGACAACCTGGTGTTCGATCTGAATCAGGCCACCGGCCCGGTCACACTCGACCTGGTCCCCGAGCCGGCCAGCCTTGCTCTGTTGAGCCTGGGCGGACTGATGTTGCTCAAGCGTCGTCACTGATGAGCCAGTCAACCCGTGCCGCGGGAGAATGTTTTGTTCACCCCCGCGACGCCGTGAATTCTGTTGTTTGCTGTTCCCCCTTTTCTTTTCTTTTTTGTGAGGAGATACCATGAAGTTCTACACCACTTCGTTTGTGACCGCTGCTCTGGTTTGCAGCATGACCGCGTCCGCCTGGGCGGTGGACGTGATGACCTTCGGTGATAGCGGTTGGGTTTCCACGGACACCCGCGTCGCCGGTGTTAACGCCACGACGCAGCCTGACATCGACTCGCGCATCCAGTTCGTCGCCGGTCCGGCCGGCAGCGACGGCTCGGTCAAGCTGATCGCACCCACCGGCAGTGACAAGGCCACTCTGGCCATGACCAACACCACCACCGGCTTCGGATCGCTCGCGGATTTTGAGGCCAGCTACCGTTGGTTCAAGGATTCGCCCATCGGCGGCGCTCCGGCTCCCGCGCTCAAACTCGGCATCCAGACCTCGGACTACGGCTCCACAGGCTCGTCCAGCCGGATTGGCGAGAACGACTGGGACAAGGTGCTCATTTACGAGCCCTACGACAATCCCAACGCCGCCTCGACGCCGGATGGGATCTGGGTGACCCAGGCCATCACCTCGACCAGCGGTGACTGGTGGATGTTCGATCGCACCACGCTGACCACGGTGAACGCTCCCCACAACAGCCTCACGCTCGCCCAGTGGCTCAGCGATGCGACCTACGGCACCAAGCTCAGTGGCGGCACAATCGTGCAGGTTCAGCTCGGCGTCGGCTCCGGTAATGCCGACTCAGTTGGCTACGTGGACTGGCTAGACGTCAGTTTCGACGGCGGCAGTTCAAGCACGACTTACAACTTCACCGTTCCCGAGCCGGCGTCCCTGTGCCTGCTGGGCCTCGGCGGTCTGGCGCTGCTCAGGCGTCGTCGTTGAGTGTGAAACAGTGACTTCTGTGCCTTCCCTCCCCACTGACTTCCAGTGGGGAGGGTGGGGCAGGGGTCTTGATGAAACGAGCCTTTTATGCGGATCGCTGCGGATGTGCAGCATGTACCGTCTCATTCTTATTGATACGTATTTCTGGAGATGAATGATGAAACGCATTTTGTTCACTTCGGTGCTATTTTCAATCGGTGTTGTATCGGCCGCTTCCGCCAGCACGGCTTTCGTCGCCAACTTCGGCGACCACGGCTGGTACTCCGATGACACGCGCAGCAACACGGGCGCCGACCTGGTCGGTGTCAACAACACCGCCTACGGCAAGCCGGGCCAGACGCCGACGCTCGCCGACGATGCGGCCATCGCCCTGCAGATCACGCCGGAAAACGTCGGCGCTGCGCCCGCCGGCTCTGTCAATGGCGCCTGGGCTATTGACGGCACCAACAACAACGCGGGCAAATCCAACATCGCCACTGTCAACACCAGCGGTTTCGCCGATGCCAGCGATCTGACACTGCCCACTTTCAACGTCACCTATCGCTGGTACGCCCAGAAGAATCCCACCTCGCGCACGCTCGCCTTCAAGCTGGGCATCCAGTCGGTCAACTGGGGCACCGGCGTCGGCCAGTCACAGGAAACCTTCACCGCCACCCGCTCAGGTGAAAGCGTCTGGGACCTGGTGCTGGTTCACGTCGCCACCAGCGTGGCGGACAACGCCTGGAACACCGTGTCGGAACCCGACGGCCTGTGGTCGCTTTACGCCCAGGCGGGCAACAGCTACTACACCGCCCCCAGCGGCGTGAGCAAGTCACTGGCCGACTGGGCCAACGATGCAACATGGGCTCCGATTCTTTTCGGCGCCGGCGCCAAGGTCACCAGCGTGCAGTTGGGGCTGGGCTCCTACCAGCGTGACAACATCGCTCACCTGGACTGGCTGCAGACCTCCGTGCTCAACGGCGGCGACCGCATCGACTTCATCCCCGAGCCGGCGAGTTTGATGCTGCTGGGTCTGGGGGGATTGATGTCGCTCAAGCGTCGACGTTGAGAGTGAACGCCTGGTTTTTATGTTTCTCTTCCCGCCGACACGACGGCGGGGAGGTTGGATTAAAACCCATATTTTTGCAGGAGACTGACACATGCGTTGGCGAGCTTACCTTGGATTATCTTTGGCCCTTTTCAGCATGTTGGTTTTGGGTACATCTTCCGCACAGGCTGCCTGGGTGGCCTACAACGATGCGGTTCATGCCGGCAGCACGGGCAATGTCACCAACTACAGCGGATACATGGCGGACGGCGGTGGATTCGAGACCCCCAGCGGTCAACTGGTGGACTATGCCACCGGTAATGTGCTGCCCGTCACCGCCACGCTGTCCGGCTCCAACATCAGCGGCAGCATTTCCGGCCCCGCCAACTCCGGCACCGATGCTGATGACGTGTTCAACGGCAAACTCAACCTGGGTGACTGGAGCGTTTCCTACAACTCCAGCTCGATCGGCTGGTACTACGAGGTGACGTTCACCGGCCTGACACCAGGCGCCAGCTACGAGTTTGTCACCACCGCCAATCGCAACAACATCAGCTATGCCGGCGACGGTTCCACTTCGCGCTGGACCAAATTCAGCATCATTGGTGCGGACACCTACACCAATGCCAGCAGCACCGGTGTGGTGGAAATCACCTCGGACGTGGTGCGCATGAATACGGGCTACAACACCGTCAACGGTTACGTCGTGCGCTGGACCGGCATCACTGCCGCCGACGGCAGCTTCACCGTGCGCTCGGAAAACATCGGCACGGGCGGTCCCGGTGAGGCCAACAAGTCCTATGGCATGGAAGGTTTCATGTTGGCAGAGGTTCCCGAACCGGCCAGCTTGCTCCTGTTGAGCATGGGCGGCCCGATGCTGATGAAGCGTCGTCAGCACTGACAACTTGACCAAGCCTGCGCCGACCCCGTTCGCCTTGAACGGAGTGGACGGGGTCGGAGTGCAGGAACACGAAACTCTGGCAAATCGTCGTGAACTCACGCAACAGACTCCAACCCTTGGAAGAGAAGGAGATCAGACATGCTACGAACCATCACCATTCTCACGGTCGTGCTCTGTAGTGCTGTTGGCGCGATGGCCACACCCTTTGTCAATCCGATTTCCGGCCCGGCCGGCGACGGCAGCTATGATCCCGGCTACACCCCGTCCTACAGCATCTACTTCAGCGGCAGTCTGTGGACCGTGGACACGGACCTGGATGGATACGGCGACGACGGCGTCTTTACGGTCGGGGATCGCAACCGGGCAGCCGCCGATGCCATGAATGCCTCCGGGTGGAACCCGGGCATCAGCCAGCGCGGCTTCAACGTCTTTGCCGCCAACGGCCAGCCGGACGGCGAAACGTCGGCTCCCATCGTCAACAACGATCCGTTTCCCAGTTGGGATCCGGACACGCCCGACGGTGATCCGACATGGCCCGGCAGCGGCAGCGAACGTTACGGCATGGAGTTGGCACTTGGGGCTGGCAGCTACGTGCTGGCTGCAATCTACGACGACGCCAACGACAGCGATCCGGACTCCAACGGCGGACTGTTGCCGGGCGATGAATGGACCATCGGTCTCTGGCCCTGGGTCAACAATCCGACGCGCACACCGGAGGTTCGTCCCTATGCCGGCACTTTCAGCAGCTTCATCCCCGTGTTCACCGATCTCGGTGCGCTCGATCGCCTGGATGTAACCGGTACGCTCATTGAAAGCGACGGCGCATGGAACGTGGACTACGATGGCTCGGCGCCGGATGACGAGTCCTACGTGCTGGCCACCTCGACCTTCACCTTCAGCGGCACGCTGTACGAAACGGGCAACACTTTTCTCATCGACAATCCGCTGGGCGGGGGCGGCCAGTGGCGGCTGAACGAGTGGGCCGGCACCTCGGTCGTCACCCCCATTCCCGAGCCGGCCGGCCTGGTGTTGCTGGGCATTGGTGGCTTGGCGCTGCTGCGGCGTCATCGTCAGCGATCGTGAAACCAAGAGCTGGACTTGGGCGCCCTCTTGCCCACAAACTTCGGTGGGCAAGAGGGCGAGGCGTGGATGATCTGACAACTTGAAGGGAGGGAAAGAAAATGAAAACCTTCGTACTTGTTGACAGGCGATTGCTTCTGGCGCGGCGAGGTGGTCGTTAATGCCTGTTTCGCTGCTGGAATTCGCCCCGTCGTTGACAGCAGCGGCAAGGCGCAATGATTTCGAATTACCGCTACATGCTTGTTGCATGCACAGCGCAGTTGGAAGTGGAAAGTTTCCGGTTTCTATTTCCCATTCAAAGGGAGAAAGGTCATCACCATGAAATTCACAACCACCATCCTGTGTGCCGGCGTTGTTTGCCTGACGTCGTCCCTGGCCCGTGCCGATTCAGCGACCTGGAGCGTGGCCACCGTCCACGGTTACAACCAGTTCGCCATCACCAACAGCGGCGCTAACCTGCACTACGATGCACAGCCACGCAACACTGAGGGCTGGTACTGGTACAACAACAACGGCTCGCCTGCCGGCACGTTAGCCACCGGTGGCCTGCAGACACCCGACGGGTATCGCGATGGTTCACGCACTTTCGCGGTCACTGACATCGCTGTCGGACAGGCTCTCAACAGCCTCAAGCTGGAGTTCGACTACAAGCACTCGCTTGGCGGCTACACCACCATCAATTTCTTCGTCACCGATGGTGCGGGCATCTTCGGTATCTTCGCGCCCACCTCGGCAGGGCTGGCTTCCGTGGCCCAGACCACGGTCATAGACGCCGATTGGACCCACATGACCATCGACCTGACCTCAGCCACCATCTCGGACACAGCCGACGTGGCGATCTATGAGCACAACGGCTTATCAGCTTCTTACGTCGAGCCCTTCACCACCATGCAGTGGGGCGATATCAAGAACCTGACCATTGCCGGCATGTATGACTATCAACGCAGCCCCGCGCTGGGCTGGGATCACTGGGGCACGATGTTCGACCAGATCAACACCGCGGGCGATGCCACCATCGTTAACGGTTATGGCCTGGCCCTGATCTGGGGCGATACCGTGGGCAACGTCACCTACGCCACCCAGGATCGCGAGATCCGCAATGTGCTCGTCTCCTTCGGCGGCACGGACTATGACGGCACGTTCGAAAATGCTCAGCTTATTCCTGAGCCGGCCAGCCTGATGCTGCTGGGCCTCGGTGGTCTGGCATTGCTCAAGCGGCAGCGCTGAGCATCTGACATCTGCTTATCCCCCCTCACAGCGGCGGACGCGCTTTCTCTCTCGCGCGTCCGCCGTTTTCTATGGGCTGTTTCGCAGATATGGCCAGCTTTTGTGTGCACGAAGCGCACGGCTGAATCGTCGCTACACTGAACGCATGCCCATCCTCGGACCGCATCAACTTCACGAGGCAGCCGAACTGCTGCGCTGCGGCCAGGTCGTCGCCATGCCGACGGAGACGGTTTACGGTCTGGCGGCTGTGGCAATGG
Organism: uncultured Phycisphaeraceae bacterium; assembly: GCA_964471555.1. GTDB lineage: Bacteria > Planctomycetota > Phycisphaerae > Phycisphaerales > Phycisphaeraceae > JADLFV01. The sequence continues at coordinate 17,804 of CAYYGM010000038.1, read as the reverse complement.
ACTTGCAGGCGGTGGCGAGGGTGTTTGAGTTGAAAGGTCGGCCGCGCTTCGACCCGCTGATCGTGCATGCTGCGAACATGCAGCAGGCATTCGAACTGGCAGCGGATGTGCCGCCGCTGGCCCGCAGGTTGGCGCAAGCGTTCTGGCCGGGGCCGTTGACGCTGGTGTTGGAAAAGGCCAGTGCGATTGATGACCTGGTCACGGCGGGATTGGGTACTGTGGCTCTGCGCGTGCCGGATCACGAGCTGGCCCGGCAGTTGATCGAGGCGGCGGGGGGGGTGCTGGCCGCTCCCAGCGCTAACCGGTTCGGCGGCATCAGTCCAACCCGGCCGCAGCACGTGTTGGATGAACTGGGCCATGACGTGCCCGTGCTGGATGGCGGCCCATGTCGGCGGGGGGTCGAGTCCACCGTGGTGGCGGTGTCCAGCGAGGGTGAGCCGGTGGTGCTGAGGCTGGGTGCGATCGCGGTGGAGCAGTTGAGCGAAGTGGCAGAGCGGACGCTGGAGGTGCGGACCAGCAGCGACCAGCCGCCGGCCCCGGGCATGTTGAGTCGGCACTATGCCCCGCGGACGCCGCTGGTGCTGGTCGAGCGATTTGAGCGGCCGCAACCGGGGCAGCGGGTGGGGGCGTTGTGCCTGGATCAGGATCCGGCCGGATACGCCGCGGTCGAGCGGTTGTCGGCCGGCGGTGAGTTGGTCGTGGCGGCAGCGAACCTTTTTGCGGCCATGCGGCGGCTGGATGGGGAGCACCTGACCCGCATCGAAGCCTGCCTGGTGCCGGAGCAGGGGCTGGGAAGGGCGATCAACGACCGGCTGCGGCGGGCGGCCGTGTCGCTGTAAGTTTTTGTCAAATATTGGATTGAATATATCTCGCGGAGGCCGCGGAGCGCGGAGTTGAGCAATTTCCAACAGGCGATTTTTATTTCCTGCCGGAACAGCATCACGTTGATAGACGGCCAGTGAGGTTTGACCTATCCCTCCGCGCTCTCCGCAGCCTCCGCGAGACACTTGCCGGCGGCCCTGCATAACCCCCCGAGTTGACATATCTACTTTCTGCGGCTCTATTTTCCTTCTTCCGTGAACCGCCGGGCCGCCCCGGCGTACCAACTCAGTCCGCGGACGCTAGAGTTGCCGTCTGCGCCAAGGAGGCTTGCTGCCCATGGCTCATGATTTTGTTAAGAGTGAATTACAACTTGAGGCCCAGACCGGCCGCGTCAGCATCGAGATCATGGCCACGCTTTTCGGCGGTGTGCTGCTGATCTGTGCCCTGGTGGCCAGGCTGACATTCGATTCACCCCACAACAGCGCCATGCTCGCCGCCGCGGCTGCCATCCTGCTGGGGGCGCCGCTGGTGATCGTGGCCGTCAAGGATCTGTGGGCCGGCCACATGCACATGAACGAGCTGGTGGCCCTGGCGGTGTTCGCCGCCTTCGTCTTCGGCGAATATCTCGAAGCCGGCGTCATCGCTTTCTTCATGATTCTCTCCGTGCTCATCGAAAACCGCACCGCACTGGGCGCTCAAGCCCACATCGAAGCCCTGGTCCGCATCACGCCCACCCGCGCCAACAAACTGGAGAACGGCAGCGAAGTCGAAACCGAAGCCCGACATCTCAAGCCCGGCGACGTCGTCCGCGTGCGTCCCGGCGACAACATCCCCGCCGACGGCCGCATCGTCTCCGGCCAGTCCACCGTCAATCAGGCCAATATCACCGGCGAATCGCTGCCCGTTGACAAGAACGTCGGCGACGACGTCTTCGGCGGCACCATCAACGTCACCGGCGTCATGGACGTCGAAGTGACCAAGGCCGGCGAAGACACCACGCTGGGCAAGGTCAAGGATTTGATTTTGCAAGCTGAATCGACCCGCATTCCCATCATGCGCATGATCGATCGCTATGCCGGCTGGTACACGCCGACGGTGCTGATGCTGGTGGGCATTGTGTGGTTCTTCACCAGCCAGTCCGGCGAGCGCGATGCCGCCACGCAGCGTGCCATCGCCATGCTGGTGATCGCTTGTCCCTGTCCGCTGATCCTGGCCACGCCGACGGCGATGGTGGCTGCCATCAGCGCCGCGTCGCGCTTAGGTGTGTACGTCAAAAGCGTGATCGACCTGGAATCAGCCCGCAACGTCACCGCCATGGTGTTCGACAAGACCGGCACGCTGACCACCGGCGAACTGCAGGTCACTCGCCTGGCTCCCAAGACCGGCGTCGAAGGGGCGGACCTTCTGGCGGCTGCGGCTGCGGTGGAGCAGAACTCGCGGCACCCGGTGGCCCGGGCGGTGGTCAACGTGGCGCGTCAGGCGCGCCTGAAACCGGCGGAAACCACTGATTTTGCAGAGGTTGCCGGCAAGGGCGTCAGCGCCCGCGTGGGCGGAAATGTCATCCGCGTCGGCCGCGGCCAGTGGGTCATCGAGCAGGGCGTCGATCCGGAAACCAAGGCGGCCATCGAGGACGCCCAGATGTCCAGCGATGCCGATGGCCTTTCGACGCTGTTCGTGACGCGCAACAACGTGCTGCTGGGCTGGATCGGCCTGGCGGACAACACCCGCCCCGAAGCTGCCGCGGCCATGGACGCGCTGCGACAGCAGGGCCTCAAGCGCTTGATCATCGTCACCGGCGACCGTGAGTCGGTGGCCAAGCGCGTGGCGGCCCAGATGCACACCGAGTATCGAGCCCAGGTGCTGCCGGCCCAGAAGCTGGAAATGGTGGGCGAACTGAAAGGTCGCGGCCATCGTGTGGCGGTGATCGGCGACGGCGTCAACGACGCACCCGCCCTCAAGGCCGGAGACATCTCCATCGCCATGGGTGCTGCCGGCAGCGACGTGGCCATTCACTCGGCCACCATCGCCCTGATGAACAACAACCTCAACCGCATCCCCTTCATCATCCGCCTGTCACGGCTGACCTCCAACGTGATCAAGCAGAACATGATTTTCGCGGTGGCGTTCATCATCCTGGTGATCTCGCTGGCCGCGGCTGGTTATGTGCAGCCGATCGTGGCCGCCATGCTGCACGTGGTCAGCACGCTGGTGGTGGTGTTCAACAGCGCCCGCCTGGTGCGCAGCGGCGAAGACATCGAACAGGCTGAACACGAGGCGATGGAAGCGAGCCTGGCCAAGGCCCGTCCGGCGCTGGCGTGAGGGCAGGAGCAGCCGATGACAGCAAAGGCAGACAAGGAGACAAGGAGACAAGGAGACAAGGGGATTGCGCGCAGGACGCCTGGAGCCACGATCTCCTTGTCTCCTTGTCGCCTTGTCCCCTTGTCTTCTTCTTCAGCCCACTTCGCGCTTCTGGAACAGGGCGACGGCGATGGCGAGGATGGCGGTCAATTGCAGGCCCGTGTAGGCGGTGACGTTCAGCACGTAACCCATGGTGAACGGGTTGTCCTGCGAGATGGCGTCGGCCGGCCAGAGGAACTGCAGGTTGGGGAAGACCGCGTAAATCGCCTGCACGGCGCTGTAAACCAATCGCACGGGCGTGCCCAGGTCGGTCTGCCAGATGGCGCTGAAGCTGGCCGCCACGCTCAGATCGTGCGGCAGCGAAAGCTTGTAGTTGACGTACTGGGCCAGCGACTGGGTCATCAGTCCCAAAGCGAACAGCCCGGCGCAGACCATCAGCGTCATCACTTGTCCCAGGCGCGTCGAAGCAGCCACCGCGGCAGCGGCCAGCAACAGCACGGCTTCGTGCACCATGACCAGCCCGATGACGATCTGGCCCATGCGGCCGTCGTTGACGGTGAACTCCTGCCATGGCGCTTGCAGCACCCAGCCCTTGCCCACCACCAGCACGCCGGCGAAGGCGAGCGTTTCGGTGATGGCCAGGGTCACGATGAAGGTGGATGTGAACACGCGGCGAAGGTAGTAGTTGCCCCACGTCGCCAGGACCAGCGAGATCACGCCGGCGCCGAAGCCGAAGCTGATCACCGGGCCATCGAGCGGATCGCGGGCGGTGCTCATCACTTCATGGCGCACGGTCAGCAGCAGGATGAGGCTGAGGATGTAGCAACTGAGCATGATGGCCGCGCCCACGCCGAAGAATTTGCCCAGCACAAAGACGGGACGGTTGACCGGCTTGCTGACAACGGTGAGCACGGTCTTGTTTTCAATTTCGCGGCTGATCACGCCGGTGGCGGTGAAGGCTGCCAGCAGCAGGCCGATCAGGGCGATGGTGCTCAGGCCCATGTCCAGCAGCATCTTGTCGTCGCCGGGCCCGGACACTTCCATGGAGTAGGCGCTGAGCATGACGTTGAGCACGAGCATCAGCGCCCCCAGCAGGACCAGCACGCTGAAGATCGGTTGACGAATGGATTCCACGAACGTGTTACGGGCGATGGTGGTCAATTGCCTGAGCATGATGGATTATCATACACCAGTGAAAGTGAAAAGCGGAAAGTGAAAAGTGAAAAGCCTGCCACGGGCCCTGATCGCGGCCCGCGGTCTTTTCCCTTTTTCTCTTTTCATTTTCCACTTTTCACTTTTTCTGAGGCATCGGCATGAGTGAAGACCAGACAACGTATCAACGAGCGGTGACCGCGGCCCTGGCGGGGCTGCTGACGCAGGTGGTGCTGACGGTGGTGATGGCCCTGCTGGGGTTGTACTCCCAGTCGCCGGCCCTGCATGCCGCGGCCCTGCAGTTCCTCGGCGGCGTGCCCATCTGGATCATCCTGGCCATCCTGTTTCATCAGCAGAAGCAGGAGCGGGTCGAGGCCCTGGAAGCCGAGCAATTGGCTGAGACCGACGCCCGATCGGCCGCGATCTTCAACGAGGCCGGCGAACAACTGCGCTATGCCCGCAAACGCCTGGCCAACCTCATTAAGTGGTGGCTGAACATCGTGAGCCTCGGTGTCGCAGCCTACCTGCTGACCGTGGGCGGGATTTACCTGTGGCGGGCTTACAACGCGCTGCAGGATCAGTCGCTGCAGGTCAATGCCGTGGGCGTCAACCGCAACATGGCGGTGCTGACGGTGGTGGGCGTGGCGGTGGCGTTCGTGGCGTTCCTGGTGGCGCGCTACGTGGCGGGTATGACGAAGGTGAAAGCCTGGCAGCCGCTGCGCGGCGGCGCCGGTTACCTGATGGGCAGTGCCGTGGTGGCGCTGCTGCTGGTAGCTGCGGCCGCGTATGCCTACCTCGGCTCGAGCAGCGACGGGTTCGTGTGGGCGGCGCTGGTGATTCCCGCCCTGATGGTGCTGCTGGGTATCGAGATCGTGCTGTCGTTCATCTTCGGGATGTATCGGCCGCGCAAGCCGGGCGAAGCGCCCAAGCCGGCCTTTGAATCGCGCCTGCTGGGCTGGCTGACGCGGCCTGAATCCATCGGCAAGATCATCGGCGAAACGATCAACTACCAGTTCGGCTTCGAGATCAGCGCGTCGTGGTTCTATCGCCTGCTGAGCAAGGCCATCACGCCGCTGATCGTGCTGGGCCTGCTGGTGCTGTTGGGGCTGTCGAGCCTGGTGATCGTGGGCCCGCACCAGAACGCGGTGATCACGCGCTTCGGCACATTCGAGCGCGTGGTGCCGCCGGGAGCGCACTTCAAGCTGCCTTGGCCGATCGATCGCGCGGAGAAATACGACGTGTACAAGGTGAAGTCGATCGACGTGGCCACCGGCGAGTTGCAGGAACTCAAGCCCGGTGTGGCTATCCTGTGGACCAATCAGCACGCAGGCGAGGAAAAGACGTTCTTCGTCACAGCCGAGCCGGTGGAGCAGAATCAGTCCGCGGATGGCGAGAAGGCTGCCGTGGATCGTGGCGCCGCTGCTGCAGGCGGAGGTGCGATCGCGGCCGGTCAGATCGGGGCTCGCGTGACGTTCCAGTATCGCATCAAGGATCTCGAGCAATACGTGCGCGGCGACGACACGGCCCAGAAGCCGGAGGAACTGCTGCGGCGTGAGGCGGAGCGGGTGGTGACCGAATTTTTCGCCACGCACAACACCGACAACCTGCTGTCCATGGCACGTGTCGATGCCGATCGCATGATGCGTGAGCCGTTGCAGAAGATGGCTGACAAGCTGGGCCTGGAAGTGCTGACCGCGGCGATCACCTCGCTGCATCCGCCGCAGGAAGGCGACGTGGCCAAGGCATTTCTCGAGCAGATCGACGCAGACATTCAGAAGCAGGCGTCGATCGAGGATGCTGAGAAAGACGCGGTGACCACGCTGACGCAGGTGGCCGGCTCGCAGCAGATGGCGATGAAGGTCGCCGATGCGATCCGTGAAGCGGACAGTCTGCTGACGCAACTGAACAAGCTGCGGGCGGCGGACAACTACGACGCAGCCGAGGCCAGCAAGTTGACCGACGCGCTGACCCAGAAGCAGGCGGATATCGAGAAGCTGATGGACGAAGCGGGCGGCGAAGCGGTGGGGTTGATCTACAAAGCCCGGGCCTATCGCTGGCAGCATGCCCTGGGTGAGCGGGCCCGCGCCATGCGCACGCTGGCCAAGATGCCGCTTTACCAGCAGGCCCCGAACTACTATCGCACCCGTGAATACCTCAATGCCCTGCGCGAGAGCATGAACGGGCGCAAGATCGTGCTGACCACGCCGGACGCCCAGGATGCCACGGTGCGGCTGCAACTGGAGGACCAGACGGTCAACCTCGGCGTATTCGACAGCGGAAAGTAAAGCAACAGATATAAGCGCGGGCACGTCCGCGCGGTTTCGATTTTCAGGAAACGCAACGATGAAAAACCAATTGGCATTCCTCATTGGCCTGGTGGTGGTGGGCGTGTTGGCGATCAAGGCCATCAGCTTCCAGGTGCGCTACGACCAGGTCGCCGTGCGGGCCACCTTCGAGAAGGCCGGCGAAAAAGACCTGATCAGCGAGCCCGGCTTCCGGTTCCGCTGGCCCTGGCCCATTCAGACTGTTTACACCTATCCCCGCAAGCTGCAACTGCTGGACAGCGAGGCGGCCGAGGCCCTGACCGCCGACGGCAAGGCGATCATCGTCAAGCTGTACGTGACCTGGCGGATCGACAACGCCCTGGACTTTTACAAGACCAACCGCGACATCCGCACGGCTGAAAACGTCGTGTTGCGACAGCGTCTGCGCAAGCTGACGAATCTGGTGCCGCAGTACGAGTTTCGCCAGTTCGTCAACACCGACGCCGGTCAGTTGAAGCTGGCTGACTTCGAGGAAGCCTGCACCCAAGCCCTGCGGCAGGAGGTGGCCGGCCAGGGCCTGGGCATCCACATCGAGCATGTGGGCGTGCGGTCGGTGCTATTGTCTTCATCGATCACCAGCACGGTGTTCGACGCCATGCGCAAGCACCGCGAACGATTGGCCGAGCAGGCCCGCAGTGAAGGTGAAGCCGAGGCCGGCCGCATCCGTGAGCGAGCCAAGAGCACGCGCGACATCATCATCGCCTTCGCCGAGCGCCGGGCCCAGGCCATTCGTGACGAGGGTGATCGCGAAGCCGAGCAGTACTTCTCCCAGTTCCGCCAGGATGAGCCGTTCGCCATCTATCTGCACCAGATCGAAACGCTCAAGGACATCCTCAGCCACAACACGACCTTCATCCTCGACGCCAATCAGCTCTGGTTCCTCAAACCCCTGACGGAGCAGCCCGAAGCGGCACAAGTGAAACCATGAGCCAGAACCAACCCAAAAATCCGTTCATTCACAGCCACGATCACGGCCATGGTCACGACCATCACCATGACCATGACCACGATGATCATGTGTCCATCGACGCGCTGGATCCGGCACAGCAGTCGCTGTCAGACGCGTTGCGCGTCAGCTTCATGATCCTCAAAGGCATCATGGCGTGCCTGCTGATCGCCTACTGTTTCACCGGCATCTTCCGCGTGGAAGCGAATCAGGTGGCGGTGCGATTGCAGTTCGGCAAGATCATCGGTGAAGGCGGCGGGCAGGTCTATACCACCGGCTGGCACTTCGGCTGGCCCTACCCCATCGAGCAGAAAATATATCTGCCCACCAACCTGCAGGCTTTCTCCATTGATCGCTCGTTCTGGTTCAGCGTCAATCCTGCCGATGCCGGCAAAACGGTGGAAGAACTGACCGAAGCCTACTCTCGCCGCGAACTGGACCCGGAAAAGGACGGCTTCCTGATCACCGGCGACGCCAACATCATCCACGCCCGCTTCAAGGTCACCTACCTCATCACCGATCCGGTGGACTTCATCACCAACGTGGGCGAAGCAGAAACCCAGGATCCGATGTTCGCATCGAGGCCCTACAACCCATTGGCCAATGCTGAGCAACTGGTGCGGGCGGCGGTGGAAGAGGGCGTGATTTTCGCCGTGGCGCAGACCAACGCCGATGACGTGCTCAAGAAGCTGGAGGTCGACAAGCTGGCCAGGGAACATGCTCAGGATGTGCTCGACGCGCAGAAGGCGGGCATCACCATTCCGCTCGACGGCGGCATCACCATTGACGATCCGACCATGCCCATGAGCGTGCGACCGGCCTACTATGCAGTGATCAACGCTGAGAGCGAACGGGCCCAGAAGGTCAACGATGCGGAGAAGGAGCGCACCACCACGCTCAACGCCGCGGCCGGCGAAGCCAACCTGGAGTTGTTCAAGCTGATTCAGACTTACGAATATCATCACGCCGCGGGCGAAACCAAGGCTGAGAACGACGTCGAGCAGGTGCTCGACCGCGCCTTCGACAGCTTCCAGATCCAGGGCAAGTCGATCGGCGGCGACGCGGCCCGCATCATCAACGAAGCCCGCGCTTACAAAACGCAGGTCGTCGAACAGGTCCGCTCCGAGGCCCGCAGCTTCACCAGCCTGCTCGACCTCTATCATCAGAATCCCGCCCTGGTGCGGGCACGCTTGTGGCAGCAGGCCAAGGAGCAGATCTTCACCGGTGACGTGGAGACCTTCTACGCTGACGGCAAGGTCTACCTGGTCACCAACCGTGATCCCAACGTCCGCCGCGAAAGAGAAAAGCAGGCATTGGAACGAGCCAAGAATCCCTCCGAGTCAACCTCCAAGAGCAAGCCGTGACGCTTGATCGCTCACCAGAGCCAGTGGATTTGTCATGCCGCAGAACAACCCCACCACCGACACCATCATCAAGTGCGCGGATCTGACCAAGATCTTCAAGGACTTCTGGCTGCGCAATCGCGTGGTGGCGGTCGATCACATCGACCTGGAAGTCAACCGCGGCGAAGTCTTCGGCCTGCTTGGGCCCAACGGCTCGGGCAAGTCCACCACCATCAAGATGATCCTCGGCCTGCTGCACCCGACCTCCGGCCGCATTGCCGTGTTCGGTCGCCATCCCCGCGAGGTGAGCATCAAGCAGGACATCGGCTATCTGCCGGAAGAGTCCTACCTCTATCAGTTCCTCAACGCCCAGGAAACGCTGGAGTACTACGGCCGACTGTTCCATCAGAACCGCGCCCAGCGCCGCCGCCGCATCGAACAACTGCTGCACTGGGTCGGCCTCGAACACGTGGCACGCCGGCCGGTCGGGGAATACTCCAAGGGCATGGCCCGCCGCATCGGTCTGGCTCAGGCACTGATCAACGACCCGCAGTTACTGATCCTCGATGAGCCGACCTCCGGCCTCGACCCCATCGGCACCCGCCAGATCAAAGACCTGATCAGCGAACTGGCCCAGCGCGGCAAGACCGTGCTGCTGTGCTCGCACCTGTTGGCGGACGTCGAAGATGTCTGCCATCGCGTGGCAATCATGTTCGGCGGCAAGGTGCGCAAGGAAGGCACGGTCGATCAGTTGCTGGTGCGTCAGGACATGACCACTATCCAGACACCCACGCTCGAGCCGGCCGTGGTGCAGGAGATCGAGCAGGTGCTGGCCAGGCACGGTCGAGCCATCGAGCGCGTGGACAGTCCGCGGCAGAAGCTCGAACAACTGTTCCTGGATATCGTGCATCAGGCCCAGTCCGAAGGCGGCTCGTTCAGCGGCGCTCGCAGCGGCGGCAAGCTGGCGGAGTTCCTTACCGCGTCGGCGGCGCACATGCCCGAGGATGTCAGCTCGAAGGAGTTGATCAACCAGTTGACCTCCTCTTCTGCTCCTGCGCCGGCCTCGGATTCCGGTAAGCCGCAGGGCAAGCCGAAGCAGGAGAAGCCGTCGCCTGCCGACGAGCCCGACCTGGACGCCAACCTGGAGCAGCTCGATCGGCTGATGGCGGAGATGGGTGTGTCAGAGAAGAAGCCCGACGCCCGGACCACCATCGAGCGCGAACTGGCCGGTCAGCCGCCCGAGGAAGTGGTGCGCAGTGATCAGGTGGAGTTGCCCGACTGGGCCAAGAGCCCGCGCAGCGAATCGGAGCAGCCGCGCAAACCGGAGCAGGTGGATCGCTCGGTGCTTGACTCACTGCTGGAATCGAACAAGGAAAAGAACAAGGATAAACCCGAATGACGAAACTCGAAATTCGAAACAATGACGAATGGTCGAATGACGAAAAGATCGGGCATTCGTCATTCGAACATTGATTCGTCATTCGAATTTAGCGGCCTGCACCGCTGTTGAGGCCGTCGTCATTCGTCATTAAACTCACATGCAGCCTCGCCCTCGAACATGGTGGATCGTGATGTTGAACCTGCTGGTGGCCGACGTGGCCATCAGCGCCTGGTTGTGGCAGATCGATCAGCGCCTGGCGGCGATATGGGTCAACGGCACGTTCGACGTCCTGGCCGCGGCATGGCTGGCGATGGGGCTGTGGCGATGGCGCACGCATCCGGTGGTCGGGCGCGTGGGCGTGGTGGTGGCCGGCACCGCGACGGCGGCATTGTTGTGCAACATCTTCATCGTCTTCGATCGCAGCGCCCTGACCATCGCGACCGTGGGCGTGTGGGCGATGTCCATCGGTTTCTATCTCGCCCTGCAACTGGCGCGTCGGCTGCTCTCGGGCGGGTGGCCGGTGCTGGGCGTGGCCCGCACATTGCTCGATGAGGCGGTGCGGCTCAAGGCGGTGGGCGTGTTGCTGGTGATGCTGTTCATCCTGGTGCCCTGCATTCCGCTGCTGATTGACCCGGCCGAGCGGCTGACCTATCGGGTGCAGCAGTTCCTGACCTATTCGCTGATCGGCGTCACCACGCTGCTGAGCTTACTCACGATTGTCGTGGCGGTGACCACCATCACCCGCGAGTTGGAGAAGCGGCAGATCTTTCTGACCATGAGCAAGCCGGTGTCGCGCGGGCATTACCTGCTGGGCAAGTGGTTAGGGATGGCGGTGCTCAATGCGCTGCTGGTGGCGGTCTGCGGCGTGGCCATCTACACCTTCACGCTGCTGCTGGCCAAGCAGCCGGCCATGAATGAGGTGGATGCGCGTGAGCTGCAAGAGCAGGTGCTGGTGGCTCGGCAGGTTGTTCGGCCGTATCCGCAGGATCCAGACCAGTTGTCCAAAGCATTTTCCGATCGCCTGGCGACGCTGCGCACGCAGGAGCCGGAGTTGTACGGCAAGCCCGATGATCCGGAAAGCGCCTTGCGCAAAGAGGCTCGCGATGCCATTCAGAAGCAGGTGATGACCGCCTGGTACGCCATCAGCCCCCGCTCCTCTCAGACCTACGTCTTCCACGGCCTGACCCCGGCCAAGCAGAGCGCACAGACCGTGCAATTTCGCCTTAAGCCCAAGTCGGCCGGCCTGGCCAAGGATGATGTGATCTACCTGGCCCTGCGCTACAACAACCGCAATGACCGGGTGATGACCCGCAAGATCGGCGACGGCAAGTATCACGTCATCGAAGTGCCCACCGACATGATCGACGAGCAGGGCGACCTCTCGATCGAAATCTATAACCCCCCCCGCGAGCAGATCGACGGCGGCACGGCAACGACCATCAACTTCAACACCACCGACGGACTGCAACTGCTTTATCGTGTTGACACATTTGAAGCCAATCTCACGCGGGCCATGACGCTGTTGTGGTTGCGCCTCTGCTTCCTGGGCATGCTGGCGCTGACGACCGGCACCTTCCTGGGCTTCCCCGTCGCGGCGCTGCTGGCCACGCTCATCTGCGTTGCGGCCAGCGGCAGCAGCTTCCTCAACGAATCGTTGTCCGAGTACGCCTCATTCCCCAAGGCGGCGGTGCCCTTGTGGGATCGGCTTATGTTCATTCCCCGCGGCTTCTTCGGCTTCTTGAAACAGGGTGAGTTCTGGCAGGCGTTCAAATTGATTGTGGCTCTGATCGGCAGCAGCTTCATGAAACTGGTGCCCGGCTTCAGTGAGTTTTCGCCCACACAGTCGATCTCCTACGGCCTCTACTTGCCGTATTCCCTCGTGGGACAGGCGGCGCTGTGGCTGGGTGTCATCTGGACCGGGGCGACCGGCCTCGTCGCCTGGCTGATCTTCCGCGTGCGTGAACTGGCCCGGGTGCAGGTGTGAGGCTTGAGGTTTGAAGATTGAGTGTTGAGCATTGAGTAAAGATCGTGTCATCCAGTTGATTTGCATGCTTCTGGTCGTTGCGGCGATCGCGGCCTCGGCGTTTCTGTCGCCGCTGATCAACCGCCAGCGGCGCGATCTGCAGCTTTCCTTCGACATGAAGGCCGACACGCAGTTGCCGGTCAAGTATGCGCTGCTGCCGGCCATGGGCAGCCTGCGCGGCATCGCCGTCGATGCTCTCTGGTATCGCGCTGAGATGCTCAAGCGACAGGGCAAGTTCTTCGAGGCCAACACCCTGGCCCGCCTGATCACCGATCTTCAGCCGCGATTCCCCGCCGTCTGGGTCTTTCACGCCTGGAACCTGGCCTTCAACATCTCCGTGGAAACCTACACGCCCCAGGAACGCTGGGACTGGGTCAACAAGGGCATCCGCCTGCTGCGCGATGAGGGATTGGTTTACAACCCGCGCTCGGTGCTGATCTACAAAGAGTTGGCCTGGTGCCTGTTCTTCAAAGTCGGCAAGAGCACCGATGATGCGCACTGGTACTACAAGACCATGTGGGCGCAGGAATGGAACGATCTGCTGGGTGCGCCGCCCCTGGGTAAGGTCGATGACGAAAAGAATCAATACGGCCGCCCGGTCTATCAGGCCACCGCTGGCTTCAAGCACATCGCCGATGCCGCGGATAAGTATTTCGCAGCCCAGCGCACGATCGACCCGGTCACGCGCTTCGAGCAGGACCATCCCGAGATCGCGCCGCTGATGACCGCTCTGCGCCAGGCCGGCCTCGAGTTGAACGCCAGAGACCTGCGCCGCCTCGGCCAGTTCCTCGCCCTCGAGCCGTACATCAGCGACATGAACGTGCTCAAGAATCCGCCGCCCGGCGCGCCCGCCATGCCGCCGCTCGATGCCGCGGCCCTCAACATCGTCACCGACAGCAAGCTGCGCCCCATGCTCGATACGCTCCTGCCCTTCTGGCGGGCCAAGGCCTTGATCGAAGACTATCACATGCAGCCGCAGAAGATGTACGAGCTGATGGACTTGTTCGGCCCGATGGATTGGCGGCACCCGGCCTCGCATGCCGCATACTTCGGCTACCTCGGGGCCCAGATGGCCGGCGAGCTGCGCGATGATTCCAAGATCGATGTGCTCAACACCGATCGCGGCGTCATTCACGCCATGCAACTGCTGACCACCGACGGCATGGTCGAGTACAACCCGATCTCCGGCCGCCTCGACCTGCTGCCCGATCCCCGCTTCATCCCCGCTTACGACGAAGCCTGGGACATCGCCCGCAATCGCCAGATCGAATCGGCCCACGGCGTCGATGTCGATGCCGGCGACGCCTTCGCCAACGGTCACGAAAACTTCCTCCTGCGGGCCATGCTCTACGCCTATCTCTACGGCGACATTGACCAGGCCCGCCACTACTTCACCAAGGCCCGCAATCTCTACGCTGACACGCCTGCCAACCAATACACCAAGCGCTACCGTGACACGCTCGAAGACATGGTGATCACCGAGCTGTCTCACGATTGGGATCTGCAGGAGGTGGCCGTCGCCTTCATTCAGGGCATGGTGCAGCAGGCCATGTTGCGCGGCCTGCTCAACAACCGCGCCGACGTCTTCGATCGTTATACCAATCTCGGCCGCCTGGCCTACGATCGTTACCAGGAGAAGCGCGGCTACTCCAACTTGCTCACCGAGCGCGGCCGCCTGTCCCTGCCCGACACCTGGCGCGACACGTTCAACCAGAGCTATGCCGTGGTCATGTCCTCGCCCATGCTGAGCATTCCCGACCGCGCCACCATCTGGCACAACACCCCCATCACCATTCAGCTCGACACCTATCTGCTGATTCGCCCCGACCTGCGCACGCAGTGCGATCAGCAGCAGATCGACTTCAACCGCGCCTTCCCCGCCCCGCCCGGCTTCGTCGAGCCGACCACCCCGCAGTTGCAGCAGCAAAACGTCCTGCCCGACGTCGAACGCCAATAGCCCCGCCCCCGGAAGGTTTTCCTCGCACCCGGCAGTATCTAACACTTTTGCAAGAGCCCCGTCCTCATACCCCCCCCCCCCCCCCCCCCCCCCCCCCCCGCATCATCCTAATAATTGGCCGTCCTAGCCGGCGAGCTACGTCTCGCTGGTCCGGCCCAAGTAGCCGCCAGGTGAAGGAGCAAGCGGCGAAAGTGGATGCAAACTACTCTAACTGAGCATGGAAAACCCCCCGACTGGCTATTATTAGTTTTCTAGAAAACTAATAACAGTTGATCGCGGCATATTGAATCAGCAGTAGTGGTAATATCAATCCCACGAAAAACTCATGCTTCAGGGCGTGCCGACTTCAGTCGGCATGCCGGCCGGTATGCATGCCAGCTAACGCTGGTACGCCCAAGTTTTTTCGCAAACCGTATAAGACGATCGTATCGACTGCGGGCTTAGGCGCACAGGTAGCGCAGCAGGGCGGTGGCGACGGGGGCGGCGGTTTCGATGCGCAGAATGTTGGGCGAAAATGACCAGATGTGAAAACCGGCTGCGGAGGCCTGGCGAAGTTCATCGTCGGACCAGCCGCCTTCGGGGCCGATCAGCAGGAGAATGCGGCCGACGCCTTCGGGGACGCGCAACCTCTTTTCCAGATCGCTGTTGATCTGATTCCCGTTTGCGGGGGCGGGGGTGGCGATCAGGGCCAGGTCGCGCGGCTCGGTCAGCACGTCAGTGAAATCGCGCGGCTCGTCAATCGTCATGAAGAACAACCGTCCCGACTGTTTGGCGGACTCCACCGCCTGCCGCTCAAAGCGATCGAGCTTGCCGATGCGCGGCTCGACAATGCTGCGCTCGCAGCGCAACGGGATCACGCGATCAGCGCCGACCTGTGAGAGTTGATTGATCATGTCATCGGCACGGGGGCCTTTGGGTACGGCGGTGGCCACGGTGATGTACGGGCGCGGCTTGTCCAGCGCTTCGACCGAGACGACGTGGCAGAGGGTGGTCGAGCTGTCGAACTCCTCGATGGTGGCATGGGCCAGACCGCCGCGGCCGTCGAACAGTTCCACAGGATCGCCGACCTCGAGGCGCAGGACTTTTCGGGCGTGGCGGGATTCGTTGGCGTCGAGGCTGCAGAAGCGGTCCGATAGCCGCGGATGCGGCAGTTGGGGACAATAAAACCGCGGCGGACGGGATGCTGGCGGGCTGGGGGTCATGTGAAAAGTATAAATAGTAGCGGCCAGGGAAAACAGGCAAGTGAGCGAATAAAGGTACCAAGGTTGGGGTGATGGCGCTACAGTGAGGGCTGGAAGGGGACGATGAAACGGGATGTAGGGTTTATATCGACCGCCGCGGGCCGTGGGGCGCGCGTACGGAGTTGGGAGCCTGCGTGACGCAGCAGCCGGATCAACCTGACGAAAAAGCATCACTGCTGGATCAGCGTCTAAACGCGCTGCTGTCGCAGATCGAGCAGGCCGAGCCAGGCACTGTGCCGCAGGCCAAGGCCGAAGGCGATGATCTGGACCAACTGATCGATCGTCAGGTGGATGAAGCGATCGAGGTCGCCGCACAAGCCTCGGACCAGGCGGCGACAGAAGAAAATGAAAGCGAAGATTTAGCGGATCAAGTGGATTCAATGCTGGCTGCGGCTGCCGCGGCACAGCAAGGGGCGGCGGAGGAGGAAGATCAGCCGGTGATCAGAGGTGCTGATGAATCGGCTGAGACTCAGGCGACTGCGGCCACCGAAGCGCTGTCACAGGCAGCGGCCGAGGTGGCGGCAGCGCAACCGCAGTCGTCTGAGCATGAGGACCTGGCCGGCTCGTTTGAGAGCCCGGAAGCGGTGGCAGGCAGCGAGGCTGAGCCCGCGTTGTCTGCCGCCAATCAGGCCGCCAGCCAGGACAGCAGCCAAGAAACCGAAGACGAGGGCATGGCGGAATTGGACCGGCTGCTGGCCGAGTCGGCTGACGATGCGGTGTCGGGCGAGTTCGAATCGCCGGACGAAGTGATCGCACCGCGGGCCGAAGCCGCGCCGCCAACGGTCGAGCCTTCGCACGCCAGCGCGGTTGCGGCCAATCAGGGCGCTACTTCGGCTGACGTCGCTGAGGAGTTGGATGAGGTCGAGCAGGAGCAGGAGCAACCTGCCGCAAAGAGTGAGCCAACCAGGTCGAAGTCCAAGGCGAAGTCGCAATCTCGGACCGGCCGATGGCAGCAAATGGAACGATTGCTGCGATTGACCTGTGCCATGGTCAACGCGCCGCTGAATCGGCTGGACGAAGAGTGGCGTAACACCGTGGGGTACGTCGGGCTGTTGGTCATGTTCTCAGCCGTGGCGATGATTCTGCTGTCGCTGTGGGTCTGATCCGCCGGCCTTCCACGTCCCTCGGCCGTCTTGAGGCAGAGCGAAGGCGTTCGACATCGGCCATTCAAATTGCTAACCTAAATGGTCCGTCGCATGGCCGATCATCACCCGCCCCGAGCGGATGATCGACGGTTCATCGACGCAGAACGATGGTGGCGGGCCGTTGGCGCAGTTGGCTAGCGCGCATCCTTGACATGGATGAGGTCACAGGTTCGAGTCCTGTACGGCCCACTTGACTAACCCCTTGCTAAGCAGGGGGTTATGTTTTTAGGGGGAGCCCCATGAATTGACCCGAATTACGCCCAATTTGACCCGTTTGGACCCAAAACGGGTCAACAGGCAGGTCAAAAGTGGGGCTGGGTTTGGAATATCCGGCCAGGCAAATAAGTGAAACTGAGACCATAAGCCTTAACCTCACTTCGCGTCGGCAGGCTCGGCAGCATCCACCAAATGCACCTCGAACATGCAGGCTATGTCTTTCCCCGGACATTCAAAGTAATAGGTGTGCCCGTCCTCAAGCACCTGCTCTTCCTGTGGCTCAAGTGATCCTCGAATGAGCGCAGGCGGGATTTTCGCCGCACCGTCCGCGAGCCGTTTCGTGCCCAGATCCCAGAAATAGCTCGGGCTGAACCAGAAACCTGCAATCACGTTCCCGTTGCCAATCACCTTCAGCCGTAGGTCAAGCTCATTGCCTAATTCATCGCGCCTTTCTGTCATCAGGAACCTGTTTTTCCCATTGCATTCCACAATCTGGTTCTGCGACTCCAGACCAGCAAGGCTTGTGTCGGCGATAGGCTGAGAGACGTAGGTGAATTGGATTCGTGGCGACGCCTTCAATGCCACTGTGCCCAAGTCCTGGACCCGGTTACTCGCTGTGTTCACCGGGATATTCTGCTCTACGCCGCCAGTAGCGGTTACAGTGACCACATACGGGAATGAGGAGAGACCTTTGAGCTGGAATTCCTCGCCCGATTTGATTTTCCGTCGGTCAACAACGGGTTGCATCTCGCCACCCTCGTACCCATCGTCCTCCCAGATAGGCGGCGGCTGGTCTATCCTCAATCGCACGAGGAGAACCGCATCGTCGTTTCCCCCAGCGAAGTGACCCCTTCCCGATCTTCGTACCAGTCAATTTGAGAGAATCGGGTTGAGGG
>CAYYGM010000037.1:0-32867 GCA_964471555.1 uncultured Phycisphaeraceae bacterium | reverse complement strand
TACCAGAATGAGGACTACACATTTTTCTTCAACAATTCGGACGTCGGCAGCGGTAGAACAGACATTCCATAAAACGAGTGCTTACTGAAATACGAGCGTCATCGCGCCAAAGCAATGACACCAGGCAAAATTCCGGCCCTTGAGGAACCGTGACCCGGAGGGTGGATGAGAATGATGGACGTGAGGCGGAGTATTCGTGTGCCGAAGCGTCTTGCATGGCTGGCGTGTTGTTGGGCCACGTTGGGGTTGATCCTCATCGCGGCGGTGGTTCCTGTTTTCGCCGGCCCGATGCAACAGGTCACCGTGTTTCAGCAGGGTCAAAACGGCTACAACACCTTCCGCATTCCCGCGATAGTGCAGGCGGCTGACGGCACACTGCTGGCTTTCGCCGAGGGCCGCGTCAACGGTTCCGGTGACAGCGGCAACATCGATATCGTCATGAAACGCTCCAGCGACGGCGGCGCGACCTGGAGCGCCATGCAGGTCGTGCAGGAAGAAGGCGGCAGCGACCTGATCACCATCGGCAACCCGGCCCCCGTGCTCGATGAAACCACCGGCCGCTTGTGGCTGACCTTCTGCCGCAACAACAGCCGCGTGTTCACCACCTACAGCGATGACAACGGCCAGACCTGGTCCACCCGCCGGGAGATCACCAGTTCCGTCAAGCTGGCTGACTGGACCTGGTACGCCACCGGCCCCGTGCACGGCATTCAGCTTGAGCGCGGGCCCCATGCCGGACGACTGATCATCCCCTGCGACCACAACACCAGCACCACCAAGTATGCCCACGTGATCTACAGCGACGACCACGGCGCAACCTGGCACATCGGCGGCGCTGTGGCCTCGCAGGGCGATATGGGCCCCAACGAATCCACCATCGTCGAGCTGACCAGCGGCGACCTCTACTTCAACATCCGCAACCAGGCCAAGACCACCAAGGCACGCATCATCTCTTACAGCAGCGACAGCGGCCAGACTTTCGGCACCGCTTCCTACGACACCACGCTGATCGATCCGGTGGTGCAGGCCTCGGTGCTGCGCTACACCGCCACCGATCAGGGCGACGACGTCAACCGCCTGCTGTTTTCCAATCCCGCCAATGAAACCAGCCGCGTGCGCATGACCATCCGCAGCAGCTTCGACGAGTCAGCCACCTGGAATGCCGGCAAAATGGTCTATCGCGGCCCCTCCGGCTACAGCGACCTGGTCAAGACCGCCACTGGCGGCGGATTGCTATTCGAAAACGGGCCGGTCAAGTACTACAACCAGATCAGCTTCGCCCGCTTCGACACCGAATGGCTCGACGATCCTTCCCTGGTGCAGATCGACTTCCGCGACTACACCGCCAAAGATCAGCGCGGCAACGGGCTCGACGGCGTCATCGAGGGCGGCCCATCCTTCATCACCGGCGACCCCCGCTACGGCAGCGGACACGCCCTGCACTTCGACGGCCAGGACGACATCGTCCGCATCGATGACAACGGCTACAACGCCTGCGACTTCGACGCCACCGACAGTTTCACCCTGGAGGCCGTCTTCCGCACCACGTCACACACCAGCGGCGGAGCCAGTGGCTCGGGGCCGCTGATTTCCAAGGACGTTGGCCCCAACTCGCCTTCCTACTGGTTCCGCGTCGAGAACGGCCAACTGCGCTTCCTGGCTGATGATGGCACGGTAAACTCCGGCGTCACCAGCACCCAGGGCGTCTCTGACGGCCAGTGGCATCATGCCGCGGTGGTCTTCGATCGCGCGGCCGGCGAAATCAGTTTGTTCATCGATTACGTGCTGGAAAACACCAGCCCGATCACCCTGACCGGCGGCTTTGCCAACAGCAACGACGTGCTGATCGGCTCCTTCAACGCCAGTTCCGCGGGATACAAGCGATTTGTGGGCGATATCGACCTGGCCCGCATCTCCATGGGCGCGTTGGGCGTAGGTCAGTTTGTGCAGCCGACCGGGATTCCCGGCGATGCCAACGGGGACGGCCAGGTTAATCTGGCGGATCTGCAGGTGCTGGGCGACCACTGGCAGGCAAGCGACGCCTACTGGCTCGTCGGCGATTTCACGGGTGATGGGCTGGTCAATCTGGCCGACCTGCAGATCCTGGGCGACAATTGGGGTTACGGCAAGGGGCTGGATTTGAGCTTTGACCAGGCACTGCAACTGGCGGGGCTGAGCATTCCCGAACCTGCAACCCTGATGATGGCCGGCATCGGAGGCCTGCTGTTACCACGACGTACACGCAGCTTGAGAAAGTAGCATCACCATGATTCATCAAGTCCGAACCATCCATGTCTGCGCCATCCTGACGACCCTGTTGCTGACCTCGCTGGCCTGGGCCAGCCCCTTGAAGCAGGTGACCGTGTTCCAGCAGGGTCAAAACGGCTACAACACCTTCCGCATTCCCACCATTGTGCAGGCCAACGACGGCACACTGCTGGCCTTTGCCGAGGGCCGCGTCAACAGCGCCAGCGACAACGGCAACATCGACCTGGTTCTCAAGCGCAGCTTCGACGGCGGCGCCACCTGGGGCCCTCTGCAGGTGATCTACAACAACGGCTCGACCGAGGCAGGCAACCCCGCGCCCATCGTTGACCGCAACACCGGCAACATCATCATCCCCTTCCTACTCGATCGTGGTGACGCAGCGGTGTACCGCGTCAGCAGCGACAGCGGCGCCACCTGGTCCACGGCTGTAAACTTCACGTCTCAGGCCATCCTGCCCACCTGGAACGCCACCATCTTCGGCCCGGTGCACGGCATCCAACTGGAGCGCGGCCCCCATGCCGGACGCCTGATCATCCCCAGCTATCACACCCTGGCCGGCCAGAACCTCAACCCCGCCGGCCGCGAAGGGCACTTCACCTACAGCGATGACGGCGGCGTCACCTGGCACGTCGGCGGCTCCCTCATCAACACCAGCGGCGATATCAATCCCGGCGAGGCCACGGCCGTCGAACTGGTCAACGGCGCGATCTACATGAACCATCGCAACCAGTCCGGCCTGGAAAAACGCCGGCTCAAAGGCTACTCCATCGACGGCGGCGAATCCTTCCTCGGCATTGCCCAGGTCGAATCTCAGTTGGTTGACCCCGTGGTGCAGGCCTCGCTGGTGCGCTACCAGGCGACCGATCAGGGCGATGCCATCAACCGCATCCTCTTTTCCAACCCTGC
The DNA here is from genome assembly GCA_964471555.1 of uncultured Phycisphaeraceae bacterium. GTDB lineage: Bacteria > Planctomycetota > Phycisphaerae > Phycisphaerales > Phycisphaeraceae > JADLFV01. The sequence continues at coordinate 29,693 of CAYYGM010000037.1, read as the reverse complement.
CACCGAAACCAGCCGCGTCCGCATGACCATCAAGAGCAGCTTTGACGAAACCATCACCTGGAACAACGGCAAGCTCGTCTATCGCGGGCCCTCCGGCTACAGCGACCTGGTCAAAACCACAACCGGCGGCGGACTGCTCTACGAGAACGGCACCAGCGCCTACTACAACCGCATCAGCTTCGCACGTTTCGACACCGAATGGCTCGATGATCCTTCCCTGGTGCAGATCGACTTCCGCGACTACACCGCCAAGGATCAGCGAGGCAACGGCCTCGACGGCACCTTCGACTCCAACCAGTCTTATGTCGCAGGCGATCCTCGTTTCACCAGCCACATCGCCCTGCGCTTCGACGGCCAGGACGACATCGTCCGCATCGACGACACCTCCTATCACGCACTCGACTTTGACGCCACCGACAGCTTCACACTGGAAACCGTCTTTCGCACCAGTTCCCACACCACCGGCAGCGCCACCGGCTCGGGACCGCTGATCGCCAAGGATGTCGGCGCCAACACACCCAGCTACTGGTTGCGCGTCGAAAACGGCAAGTTGCGCTTCCTGGCTGACGACGGCACGGAAAGCTCCGGCGTCACCAGCTCACAAAGCGTTTCCGACGGCAAATGGCATCACGCGGCTGTGGTCTTCGATCGCGCCACCAGCCAGATTCGCATGTATATCGACTATCAACTCGATAACACCGGCATCATCGACCTGACCGGCGGCTTCTCCAACAGCAACGACGTGCTGCTGGGGGCCTTCAACGCCAGTTCGCCCGGCGTCAAGCGCTTCGTCGGTGACATGGACCTGGCCCGCATCTCGATGGGCGCCCTGGACCTGCGCGACTTCGTGCAGCCGACCGGCATTCCCGGCGACGCCAATGCCGACGGCGTGGTCAACCTGGCCGACCTGCAGATCCTCGGCGATCACTGGGGAACCGGCGACGCCTACTGGCTCGTCGGTGACTTCACCGGTGACGGCGTGGTCAACCTGGCGGACCTGCAGGTGCTCGGCGACCACTGGGGCTACAACGTTTCGCTGGACATGACCTTCGACGAAGCACTGGCGGCTGTAGGGCTGGTCATCCCGGAGCCGACCACCATGATCGTGTTGTCAGGCATCGGATGCCTGCTGTTGCCGCGACGCTCGGAACAAACAACGAGGTAGCACCGCCATGATGCGCCCATTCAGCCGACGGCTTCATGTCTGGGCCGCCTTGATACTGCTGCTGCCGGCCTCTTTCACCTGGGCCGGCGCCTTGCAGCAAGTGACCGTCTTCCAACAGGGAGAAAGCGGTTACAACACCTTCCGCATTCCCGCCATCGTGCAAGCCAATGACGGCACGTTGCTCGCCTTCGCCGAGGGCCGCGTTAACAGCGCCGGTGACAGCGGCAACATCGACCTGGTCCTCAAGCGCAGCTTCGACGGCGGCGCCACCTGGGGACCACTGCAGTTGATCCAAAGCAACGGCACCACAGAAGCTGGTAATCCCGCCCCTGTGGTTGACCTGAACACCGGCAATATCATCATCTTCTTCGTCACCGACCGCCAGAATCCTGCCTATCGCATGAGCACGAACAACGGCGCCACCTGGTCAGCCAAAGTGGATCTGACGGCCACCGCCAAACTCTCCACCTGGAACGGCTATGCTGCCGGTCCCGTTCACGGCATCCAACTGCTGCGCGGGCCCCATGCCGGCCGCCTGATCGTGTCCGGCAATCACACCCTCCTGAACCACAACCTCAATCCCGACGGCCGCGAGTCGCACATGATCTACAGCGATGACGGCGGCGTCACCTGGCAGGTCGGTGGTGTGCTCAAGAACAGCAGCGGTGACATCAATCCCAACGAGTCCACCATCGTCGAACTGGTCGACGGCACGGTCTATATGAACACCCGTAACCAGGGCGGCCTCGACAAACGGCGTCTCAAGGGATACAGCACGGACAGCGGCCTGTCCTTCGTTGGTCCCGCCCAGGTCGAGTATCAGTTGGTCGACCCGGTGGTGCAGGGTTCTCTGCTGCGTTACGCCGCAATCGATCAGGGCGACGCTGTCAATCGCATTCTCTTTGCCAACCCCGCCACCGAAACCAGCCGCGTGCGCATGACCATCAAGAGCACCTTTGACGAGACTGTTACCTGGAACAGCGGCAAGCTCGTTTACCGCGGACCCTCCGGCTACAGCGATATGGTCAAGACCGCTTTCGGCGGCGGCATCCTCTACGAAAACGGAACCTCCGCCTACTACAACAAAATCAGCTTCGCTCGCTTCGACACCGCCTGGCTCGACAGCCCCGCCCTCATGCGCATCGACTTCCGTGATTACAACGCCAAAGACCAGGAGGGCAACGGCCTCACCGGTTCCTTCGACGCCAGCCAGTCCTACATCGCTGGCGATCCGCGCTACAGCAGCGGCATCGCCCTGCACTGCGACGGCAACGACGTCGTGCGTTACGCCGACTCAGCCAATCATCTGTTTGACTTCGACGCCACTGACAGCTTCACCCTCGAAACCGTCTTCCGCACCAGTTCCCACATCGACTACGGCCCCAACGGCGCCGGCGGCCTGATCGCCAAAGACGCCTCCTCCGGCCCTTACTACTGGCTGCGGGTCGAGAGCGGCAAGCTACGCTTCGGCGCCTCCGATGGCACCACCACCAACGGCGTCATCGGCACTGAAACGGTCAGCGACGGCGACTGGCACCATGCCGCCCTTGTCTTCGATCGCACGACCAGTCAGATCCGCCTCTACGTCGATTACCAGTTGGACAACAGCGCCGCCATCACCCTCACCGGCAGCCTGGCCAACAGCAGCGACCTGCTGGTCGGGGCCTTCAACACCGGTACTTTCCCGCTGAACCTCATCGGCGATCTGGACCTGGCCCGCATCTCCATGGGCGCTTTGACGCGCAGCCAGTTCGTGCAACCGACGCTGACCGCCGGCGACGCCAACGGTGACGGCATGGTCAACCTGGCGGACCTGCAGATTCTCGGCGACAACTGGCAATCCGGCGACGCCTGCTGGGTGCTGGGCGACTTCACCGGCGACGGCGAGGTCACCCTGGCTGACTTGCAGGTGCTCGGCGATCACTGGGGCTACGGCGTGTCGTCCGACATCACCTTTGACCAGGCCCTGCAACTGGTCGGCTTGAACATCCCCGAGCCGGCGTTGTGGATGCTGATGAGCCTCGGCGCGATCGCTGTGATGCGGCGCGTTCGCGGAGCGAATTGAAAGTTACGGCTGAACCGATTTGTCAGCACCGCTCCCATTGGCGCTTCCAGTTCCAGGGGCGGGGGCGGCAAGTTCCTGGGAGGTGTTGTTCTCAACCGGCGGCTGACGCAGCTCGAAATCGAGCAGGCGCAGGCGCTGGGCGATTTCTGGTTTGATCGACGGCCCCAGCAACCGCCGCAGTTGCCCGAGGATGTCGCGGGCGGCGTCCGGCTTGCGTTGATCGGCCTGCAGCCGGGCTGCTTCCACGAACTGGTCGATGATCGGATCATCCGTAGGCGGAAGCGTGCCGCCGCCGGCCTCGGGGCCAAGCAACCGCCGGGCCTCATCGAATGCTCGGGCGAAGTCTCCCACATCCAGCAGGGCATCGATGCGATGGCGGCGATAACGATCGACCTCGGCCGCGGACATGCGGCTGACCACCGGAGCCAGGCGATCGAAGTCCGCCAGGGCCGGCGTCGGGCTCAGTGCCCGCACACGGATTTCCGCCCGCTTGAGCAGCAACTGAATCTGGGCATCGGACAGCGGCTCGGTCGATTCGGCTGGGGGGATCGCGGCCGTGAGCAGCCGTTCCAGCGTGGCCAGGTCTTCGTGCTCGGCATCCAGATAATCCACCGTCCACAACACGTGATCGGCGCTGACCCGCCCCGCCATCGCCACCAGCGCGCGGCGCCAGGCTTCAAGCGTCTCCGGCTGCTGCGGTCGATGGGTAGCCAGGGCCCGCAAGGTATCCGCACCGCCGCGACGCTCGGCCGCGCTGATCACGATCGGCTGAATCGTCGGGTCGCCGGCCCGATCGGCCAGCATCTTCAGTGAACGATCCGACTCAGCCCACGCCGACGCGGCCGCCAGCTTGACCGGCTGATTGTCAGCATCGACCCACTTGGCGATGCGCTGGAAGTCCTCGTCGTCGCCGATCTTGCCCAGCAGGGTGACGATCTGCGGCGAGGGCAGGCCCTTCTCGGGCAATCCACGCCGAGCCAGTTGCACCGCTCGTTCGATCTGCTTGCTATCGAGCATCTTGCTGTCCATCGCCGCAGCCAACGTGGCGGCCGCCTCGGGACGCAGAGCCGGTTCATCCAGCAACGCCAGGGCCGGCTCCACCACCGACTGCTGCGGCAGGCGTGCGCTCAGCAGCAGATAGGCGCGGATGACCTCCAGCACGTGTTCCTCGTGATTGGCCAGGCGATCGGCGGCAATGCGGGCGGCAGGGTCATCCAGCAGATCGCGCAGCAGCAGTGCGGACCGGCTGCGAATCTCCGGCTGCGCATCGACCAATCGTTCGCGCAGGGCCACACGCAGCGCTTCATCAAACGGCTGATCGTCCAGCAGTCGTTGCAAGGACAGGTCCAACCCCAACTGCCGCAGCGTGGGCAGCGGATCGCGCAGCATGTACGCCAGCACGGCGGGTCGGTCGGCCGGTTGTGTGGTGCGGTAGATGGCCTGTTGCGATTCGAGTAGTCGGCGCTCGCCTTCGCTCATGCGCAGACGCATGGCGGTCTGCTGCCGGGCCAGGTTGCTCAGCAGGTGCGCCAGCCAGTCGCTGTCACTGAGTCGGCGGGCTTCGTCCCACCAGGTCTGCCACGCGGCCGGGTCCTGGTTGAGCGTCTCCATGCCGGTCAGATGGACCAGGGCGTGATAGGCGGCTGTGCGCACCAGTGGCGGCTGCGAGGCCTGGGTCAGACGCAACAGGCGGTCACACGTGTCCTTGCTGCGGAAGTAGCCCCACAGGCGGATCATGCGCACCCGGGCCTCGACCGGCTCGGCGGAATCCTCGGCTGTCTCGCGCAGGCGACGCTGCAGCTTGTCATCGTTGAACTGGCCCAGGGCATCGGCCAGCAGGGCCAGGTCGTCCTCCGAGGTGGCCAGGGTGTAGCGGTTGAGCAGGGCCGGCCACCATTCATCGCGAACCCGGCCGGGATAGAGGGCGATGGCTGAGGCCATGGCCCGCCAGGTGTGTTCGGGGGCCTGGACATCCACCGCCGCGGTGATGGCCCGCAGGGCGTCGCGGTTGTCCTGGGAAAGCAGGTTGATGGCCGCAGCGCGGCGTTCCTCGGCCGGCAGGGCGGGGTTGAGAAGCTGTCGCAGGGGTCCGGTGACCGAATCGCGCAAACCAGCCCCCAGCAGGGCCGCCGGGTCTTCCTGCGCCACCGCCAGCGAGGCTGTCAAAGCGAGCCAGAAGGCTCCCAGGCACATCCACCATCGATTCATGCTAACCTCATCGGTTCGCCAGCCGAATGCCGTGCAATTGGTCTATGATATATACGGATCAACCAGGAGGTCGGTTTTGACCGATAACATTCCTGGGCGGCCAGATGCACCGGGTTTCGAGGAAGCACATGCGATGAACGACTGGGAGGACGCTGAGCGTCACGCCGAACGCGCCCAGCAGTATTACGAAGCCGGGCAGTGGCAGAAAGCCCTGCGCGAGATTCGCCGTGCTATCGCTGTCAATCCGCAACAGAGCGAGTGGCACTTCGGCATGGGGCTGACGCTCGATGCCATGGAGCGCTACGAGGAAGCGATCGAAGCTTACGAGCAGGTGCTGCGTCTGCGCGGCGACGACGTGGATGCTTTGATCAACCTGGGCATCGATCTGATCCAGGTCGGCAACAGCCAGCGGGCCGTCGAAGTGCTTCAGCGGGCCGGCCATCTCGAGCCGGACAACGCCTCGTCCTACAGTCATCGCATTGCCGCCTACACCCGGCTGGGTGATCACGAGCAGGCTGAGTTGATGTTCTACATGGCCTGCCAGATCGACGAGGCTGATCCCTCCGCTTTCGACCACATTGCTGAGAGCCTGGCCGTGCGCGGCAAGCTGCCCCAGGCCATCGACTGCTGGAAGAAAGTGATCCAGTTCGATCCGCAGTATCCCGAGGCCTGGGCCAACCTGGCCAAAGCTCACTGGCAGATGGGTGAGTTACCACGGGCCCGCCGCGATTTCATCCGTGCCCTGCGCCGTGATCCGGGCGACATCGACACGCTGCTGATGCTGGGCGAGTTGCTGATCGAGATGAAGCGCTACGCCGAGGCAGCCGAGAAGTTCCGCCGCGTGATCGAGATGGACCCCTCCGTGGCTGATGCCTACTACCACCTCGGTCACCTGGCCTACATGGTGGGCCATCGCAACGCCGCCGAAGCCCGCTTTGAAAAAGCACGTGCCTTGTCGCCGCAGCGCGTGGGCACCCGGGCTGGCCTCGCTCGCATCGCCGCCGATCGTGGCGAGTTGGAACGTGCCCGCCAGATGCTCAGTGCCGAGATCGACCTGGGCGGACACAATCCAGCCCAGAAGCTGGACCTGATGCGGCTGCTGCTGGAACTGGGCATGGACGAGCAGGCCGAGGAATTGGCCGAGCAACCTATCTCCGCGCTCGATCGTGCTGAAGCTGAAGGTATGGACGCCGATCCCGAACTGGCCTGCGGCCTGCTGCTGTGTCGCGGGGCCGCCCGTCTGCGTCGCGGCCGCATCACCGCCGGCCTGCGCGACAACAAGCGGGCCCTGGGCTATCAACCTGACCATCCGGTTGCACTCTACAACCTGGCCTACGGCTACTGGCAGGCGGGCAAGCTCAAGCGCGCCCACTACTGGGTTCGCCGCGCCCGGGCCCAGGACAACAACGACCCCGCCCTGAAGATGCTCCGCCGCCGCCTGCTGCTCTCCCGCCTGCTGCGCCTGTTCTGGCTCTAATTAAACACCCCTTGCAACCCCGACGCCGTGCCCTGAGAAGCCCCGCGACGAGGGGCCGGATTAATCGCTCGCTTGCGTTCGATCCCACCCTTCGTCGTCGCCGACCCCTCCTCAGGGCTGGGCTTGCATGTTTTCATTTACGTTTTTGCTTTACTATGTAGCCATGATCGACCTCAAACAACTGCGCGATGACCCGGATCGTTTTCGCAAGGGCGCTAAGGACAAGAACTACGACCCGGCCGTGGTGGACCAGTTGCTGTCCGCCGACACTGAGTTGCGGGCCGTGATGACCCGTCAGCAGGAACTGACTGCGGAGAAAAACCGCATCGGCAAACAGATCGGCCAGCTCGCCGGCCAGATGAAAAAAGCCGACGGCGAACAGAAAGCCCAGCTCCAGCAGCAGATGCAGCAGCTTCAGCAGCACCCCAACCAGATCAAGCAGGAAGAAGAAAACCTGATCGCCCAGGTGCGCCAGTTGGAAGAGCAACGCAATGCCCTGTGGCTGAAGGTGCCGCAACCGGCCGACCCCGACGTGCCGGTCGGCCGCGGTGCTCAGGACAACGTCGAACTGCGCCGCTGGAACCCCCCGTCTTTCGACACCAACAAGACATTCGCCGAGCAGCGCGGCTTCGAGCCTAAAACGCACATCGAATTGATGACCAGTCTAGGCATGGTCGACTTCGATCGCGGCGTCAAGATGGCCGGCTCACGCAGTTATGTGTTGACCGGCGACGGCATGCGCCTGCACCAGGCCATCCTGCGCTGTGCCTTCGACTTCATGACCATGGAGAACGGCTTTCGTCCCATGAGCGCCCCGGTGCTGGTGCGCGATGAACTCATGGTGGGCACCGGCTTCTTCCCCGAAGGCCGCGAACAGAGCTACGCCATCGCCAACCCCACCAGTGAAGGCGCGGGCTTCTCCCTGGCCGGTACCGGCGAAGTCGGCCTGATGGGTCTGCACATGGACGAGATGCTGCCCCCGGAAGTGTTGCCCCTGTGTTACACGACCCTTTCGCCTTGTTTCCGCCGTGAAGCCGGTGCGGCCGGCAAAGACACCGCGGGCCTGTTTCGCATTCACTACTTCGAGAAGGTCGAGCAGGTGGTCATCTGCCGCGCCGACGAAGCCGAGAGCCGCGCCTGGCACAAGAAGATGATGAGCTTCGTCGAGGCGCTGCTGCAGAAGCTCGAACTGCCCTATCGCCTGCTTCAGTGCTGCAGCGGCGACCTGGGGCCCAAGAATGTGGACATGGTGGACATCGAATGCTGGATGCCAAGCCGCGGCGAGGACGGCAAGGGCGCCTATTGCGAAACGCACTCCGCCAGCCGCCTGTACGACTATCAGTGCCGCCGCCTGAACATCCGTTACAAGGATCCCGACACGGGCAAGCCGGTGATCTGCCACAGCCTCAACAACACGGTGGCGGCCAGCCCGCGCATTTTGATTCCGATCATCGAGATGTACCAGAACGCCGACGGCACGATCACAGTCCCCGCCACATTGCGGCCGTACATGGGCGGCGCGGAGAAGATCGGCTGAACGTCAGCTAAAATGATCCATCATGGACCCGTTGCAGGATCAAATCCGCCAGATCGAAGCCACGCGAGCCCATCAGGCCTGCCGCCAATCCCCTGGTGAAAAAATCGCGGCCGGCCTGAGGCTCTATGGCCAGATCAAGCGCCGAATGATCGCGGGCATTCGCATGCGCCATCCGGATGCGGATGAGGCGGAAGTTCGCCGCCACCTGCGACATTGGCTGCGAACATCTCGGCACAATGAGAACTTGCCATGGACGAACTAGCAGCCGTCCAGGCCGTGCTGGACATCATCGAGCACCTCGAAATTCCCTACATGGTGGTTGGTTCGCTTTCCAGCAACGCCTACGGCGTGGTGCGGGCCACGCAGGATGCAGACCTTGTTGTGGTCCTCAAAGGCGACGACTTGAAAAAGTTGCATGAATTGCTGCCGCCCGGCTTCCATTTGAATCCCCAGGCATCTTTCGAAACAGTCACCGGCAAAACCCGTCACATCATCGACATCGACGATCCGGTTTACACCATCGAACTATTCGAGTTGAGTGATGGCGAGTTCGACGCCTCTCGTTTTGGTCGCCGGACTCTGATTGAGTTGGATGATCGCCCCCGACACGTGCAGACCGCTGAGGACGTCGTCATCCAGAAACTGCACTGGTTCCACCTGGCTCATCGACGCAAGGATCACGATGACGCACGCGACGTGATCAGCACCCAACGATCGCACCTCGACTGGACCTACATCCGCACCTGGTGCCAACGCCTCGACCTGACCGGCGAACTGGAGCAGATGCTGGCCACCTTGCCGCAGGTGCCTCCGGAATAACTTGCTTTGCCCGGTTTTTCAGGTAAAATAAAGCACGAAATCATTACGGCTCGTCGGCATCCGTGGCGGTAAAGGCCGACTCTCCAAGGGCCAGCAAACAGCAGCCAGCACCCGAAATACCGGGCGGCTGCGTGTTCAACTTGGAGGTCCGTGATGCCTGCCCCTGCTGCCAACTTTCCTCAGACGCCCCAGAGCGTGCCCACTGTTAAAACCGAGCACCGTCGAATCGTCACGCCCATTCCCGTGCCGCAGTCGATCCCCATCCTGCAGAAGCTGCGCACCTGCGAGCCGCTGTCGATGGCCGGCCAGCCGCCGATCATCTGGGACCATGCCTGCGGCGTGCACGTGTTCGATCGCTGGGGCAATCAGTGGCTGGACTTCTCCAGTGGTGTGCTGGTGACCAACGCCGGCCACGCCAACCCCGCCATCGCGGCCGGCATGATCGACCAGATCAACCACGGCCTGTTGCACAACTACTGCTTCCCCAGTGAAATCCGCAGTAACCTGGTCGAGCTGCTCTGCGCCGTCGCCCCCGAAGGACTCAAAAAAGCCTTCCTGCTGACCACCGGCTCCGAGGCCACCGAAGTCTGCATCAAGCTCATGCGCACGCACGGGCTCAAAGCGGCCGGCAAACGCAAGATCGGCATCGTCACCTACACCCACGGCTTCCACGGTCGCACCATGGGCGCTCAAATGGCCGGCGGCGTGCCCGCGCTCAAGGACTGGATCGTCAACCTCGATCCCGCCATGATCCAGGTGCCCTTCCCCGATGGCTTCCGACAGACAGACACCAGCTTCGACGTGTTCCTGCGCACATTGGAAAACGCTGGCTGGACGCCCGACGACGTGGCCGGCGTCATGCTCGAAACGTATCAGGGCGGTAGTGCCGCCTTCGCGCCGGTTGATTACATCAAGAAACTGCGGGCCTGGTGCGATGAGCACAACGTGGTGCTGACCTTCGACGAAGTGCAGGCCGGCTTCGGCCGCTGCGGCAGGTTCTGGGGCTTCGAGCATTACGGCATCACGCCCGACCTGATCGCCTGCGGCAAGGGCATCAGCAGCGGCATGCCGTTGTCCGCGGTGCTGGGCCGCCCCAAGCTGCTCGATCAGTACCCGCCCGGATCGATGACCAGCACGCACACCGGCAACCCCATCTGCAGTGCCGCGGCTTTGGCCAGCATTCATCAGGTGCTGGACATGAACCTGGTGGAAAACGCCCGCAAAATGGGGCAGATTCTCGAATCCGAACTCAAGCGCATCGAGAAGCGCTTCGGCGGTCCGGTCGGCGCGGCCGACGCCAAGGGGCTGGTGGGCACCGTGCAGATCGTCATCCCCGGCACCACCGATCCCGACAAGGTCCTGGCCACCGACATCGTGCGCCGCTGCTACGAGCAGGGCCTGCTGATGTTCGCACCCGTCGGCGTCGGCGGCGGCACCGTCAAGATCGCCCCCCCGCTGGTCATCGACGAACCCGCCCTCCGCGAAGGCATCGCCGTGCTGGAAATCAGCATCGAAGCGGCGATCAAAAACATCGAACAGACGGTCAGCAACTGATAAGGAAATGGGTTGTTGGTTGTTGGTCTTTGGTTGTTGGTTGCTCGCTATGCTACCTACAACAAACCAACAACCAACAACCACAAACCATAAACCATCAAACCAACAACCCTTCCGCGATTGAACACCCATGAAACCCATGCAAACTACCTTCATCGGCGGCGGCATGATCGTGCACGATCAGTTGCTGCCTTCGCTCTACCATCTTCAGCGCATCGGCGCAGTCGGCGACATTGCCGTGGTCGAAGCCAGTGCCGCCCGCTTACAGCACCTGGTTAACGATCGCTATGCCGCGGCCTTCCCCGGCCAGTCATTCACCGCCCATCCCGCACTGGACAGTGATCCCAAGCAGGAAGACTTTCAGCGCTATCGCTCGGTGATCTCGAAGATGCCGCCCGGAAACCTGGCCATCGTGGCCACGCCGGACCATCTGCATTTTGACGTGATCAGGTTCTGCCTGGAGCACGATCAGCACGTGATGAGCACCAAGCCGCTGGTGCATCGCCACGAGGAAGCGGTCACCATCGAAAAGCTGGCCCGCCAGCGCGGACTGTTCGTGGGTATTGAGTATCACAAGCGCTTCGACCGCCGCGCGTTGGAAGCTCGCGCTTTGTACAAGGCCGGCCGCTTCGGTCAGTTCCGCCTCGGCTATGCCTGCCTCGTCGAGCCCTACCGCTATCGCTACTCCAACTTCCAGAACTGGTTCACCAAGGAAAACGCTGACCCCTTCACCTACATCGGCTGCCACTACGTCGATCAGGTCTATTTCATCACCGGCCTGCGCCCCACTTCCGTGGTGATGACCGGCGTCGAAGGAACCTTCCCCAACGGCAACGTCGCCTGGATGTGGGCCAACGGCACCGTCACTTTCGAGAACGGGGCAGTTCTTTCGATCAACGCCGGCCTCGGCTATCCCGAACGCGGGGCCGGCTCCAACGACCAGGGCATCACCCTCTACTGCGAAGGCCCCGACGGCAAGGACTCACCGCAGGAGGGCGGCTGCATCATTGTCCACAACGACCAGTTCCGCGGCGTCAGCCACGGCTACATCGACGACACCGCAGCCGGGGCCCATTTCCGCTTCGTCAACCCCGACTACATGCGCCTCGTCCCCTGGACCGGACCCGGCCTCAAGCCCGTCGGTTACGGCTACGACTCGGTCGAAGCCATCGTCCAATCCGCCATCCGCGTCGCCTCAGCGGGTGATCTGACGTCCCGGCAGGCCGTTCTGGCGGAGATTGACCAGGCGGGTTTGATCGCAACTCCCGGTAATAGCTCGATTAACGAAAAGGTGAGCGAAGCCGCCCGCCTATCGCTGGCCGAGGCAGGCCGGCGAATCGCCATCCATTATTAGCATGATTCCAAGAGGAAGCGCTTGTAACACAAGTTGCTTATGGCAAACAACTTAGCCCCACCAATTTGACCAAATCTTTGATTTCGGTTAAATTATGCATCTATGCCCTCCCCAACAGTCAAAGCCCCCAAGGCACCGCGATCCAAGCGCGCTGCGGCGGTCAAAACGACCCCCGCCAGCCCCCTTCCGGCGGGAAAAACCGCCATCACCAACTACACCACCGCTCTGCGCTGGCTCTACGAACACGTGGACTTCGAGCGCATGCGCATGGTCAAGTACAACGAGCGAACCTTCAGCCTCGCCCGCATGCGCAAGCTGCTGGACCTGCTGGGCAATCCCCAACAGAGCCTCAAGTGCGTGCAGGTAGCCGGCACCAAGGGCAAAGGCTCGACCTGCGCCATGCTCTCAGCCATGCTCCGCCGTTGCGGCTACACCGTCGGGCTCTACACCAGCCCGCACCTGGTTGACCTGCGCGAACGCATCACCATCGACGGCCAGATGATCGCCTATCACGAGACGGCCGACATCTTCAAGCAGATTGCCGCCAAGGAAAAGGCCTTCGCCAACGCACCGCTGACCTTCTTCGAGATCATCACTGCCGCGGCCCTCAAATACTTCGCGGACCAGGCGGTGGATATTGCCGTACTGGAGACGGGGCTCGGCGGCCGGCTCGACTGCACCAACGTGGTCAACCCGCTGGTCACCGCCATCACCCACATCAGTCTGGACCACACGCACATCCTCGGCGACACGCTGCCGCTGATCGCCCGTGAGAAGGCCGGCATCTTCAAGAAGGATGTGCCCGCCCTGACCGTGCAACAGGATCCGGAGGTCCTGGCGGTGCTCAAGGAAGTGGCCGAGCAGGTCGGCGCACCGCTGTCGATCTGCGGTGACGGCATCGACTTCAGCTATCGCTTCGAAGCCAACCGCGAACTGGGCCCGCACACTCGCGTCTGCCTGACCACGCCCACCTCGCGCTTCGAGCACCTGCCCGTGCCCCTGCGCGGTGAGCACCAGGCCCACAACTGCGGCCTGGCCCTGGCCATGCTCGACAAGCTCAAGGCCCACGGCTTCGTGGCGCCCGAAGACCAGGTGATCAGCGGGCTGGCGCTGACCCAACTGCCCGGCCGCATGGAGCAGGTCTGGGCTGAACCCCGCATCATCATCGACGGCGCTCACAACGCCCATTCCATCACCGCCCTGATCAAGGCCCTGGGCGCTCACATCAGCTACGACTCGCTGGTGATGATCTTCGGCTGCGGCCAGGACAAGGATGTCACCGGCATGCTGCGCCAGATCGCCCTGGGTGCCGACAAGATCATCTTCACCCGGGCCAAGAGCAATCCCCGCGCCTGCGAGGCGGAGGATCTGCTGCGCAAGTTCGCCGAGAGCAGCGGCAAGATGGCCCAGACCGCGCCTTCGCTGCCCGATGCGCTGAAACTGGCCGCCCGGGCGGTGTCGCGCGAGGATCTGATCGTCGTGGCCGGCAGCTTCTACCTGGCCGGTGAAGCGAAGAAGTATTTCCTGGATCTGTCCAACAAACCGCGTCCGCGCCGCTGAACGATGGGCGAGCAAGCTCGCCCGCTAAACGGTCTGCGTCACATTGATGTTTCGGATCGTTCAGCCGATCGTTTCGATCTGCACGGTATCGACGCGCTTGCCCTGGATGGTCGCTTCGGTGACGAACAGGATGCGGCTGCCCGGTTTGATCAACTGCCGGTCCAGCAGCACGTGGCCGGCCTCGTGCACCGTTTCATTCGGATCGTCCGTGAAGTTCAACAGGATCGGCTGAATGCCCCACGGCAAGGTGAGCTGATTGAGCAGCAGCGCGTTGTTGGTGAACACGTAAATCATCGGCCCCAGCAGACGGGTCCAGGCGGCATGATGGGCCATGCGCCCGGTGCGGGTGAACACCACCATGGCATCCGCGTTGACGTCGGCCGCCATGTCCGCAGCCTGGTGCACGATCTTGGCGTGCATGTCCGCCGGTTTGGCCAGCCTGGCGTATTCCGCCCCGCCGCTGCGCTCAATTCGCCGGGCGATGCGATCCATCACCGACACACATTCCAGCGGATATTTGCCCATGGAAGTCTCGCCGCTGAGCATGATGGCGTCGGTCTGCTCGAACACGGCGTTGGCCACGTCCGTCACTTCCGCCCGGGTGGGTGACGGACTGTTGATCATGCTCTCGAGCATGTGCGTGGCCACGATCACCGGCTTGCCCCGCACCACGCAACGCTTGACCAGACGCCGCTGCAATGGGGGCAGATCCTCGAAGGGAATCTCGATGCCCAGGTCGCCGCGAGCGATCATGATGCCGTCAGCCGCGTCGATGATGCCGTCCACGTTGCGCACGCCGGACTGATCCTCCAGTTTGGCCACGATCTTCTGCGGCGCTTTGCGATAGTCGAGAATGGCCCGCAGCCGCTGCACGTCCTCAGCCGCCCGCACGAAGCTCATGGCGAAAAAGTCCACACCCAGCTCGATGCCCAACTCGATGTCCGCGATGTCCTTGTCGGTCAGGGCCGGCAGATTCACGCGCACCCCTGGCAGGTTGATGTGCTTGCGCGAACCGAGCGTGCCTTCGGTCAGCACTTCGCATTCGAGCTGATTGTGCTTTTTCTTGAGCACCTTGAGCTTGATGTTGCCGTTGTCAACCACGACCACGCTGCCGACGCTGATATCGTTGACCAGGTCGTCGTAATTGACATCGACGGAGGTGAACTCCTCACTGTGCTCGCCGCGCACGGTCAGGGCGATGACCTGTCCGGGCTGGAGCTTGAGGTCCGCGTCGCGCTCGCCGGTGCGGATGGCCGGGCCCTGGGTGTCCATGAGAATGCCCACGACCCGTCTGAGCTTTTCGGAGGCGGCACGGATGTGGGTCACATCGCGGCGCACCTGCTCGTGGTGGGCGTGGGACATGTTCAGGCGGAAGATATTGACGCCGGCGGCGACCAGTTGCACGATCATCTCCGGCGTCTGGGTGGCCGGGCCGAGGGTCGCAATGATCTTGGTGCGTCGGATGTCAGACATGCCGCCGAGTGTACACAGTAGAACGTTTCCGTGTAACACCCGGTGTTCACTGCCTGGCTGCGATGCAACGTATCGCCGGCCTGCGGTGAGTTACGCCACAGTTAAATTGGAATGGGGCGGTCAGGCCGAACGGTGCTGCGGAGGGTGTGATACATCCCCTGTGCAGGATGCCGGGCGTCCTCCACATGCCAGGTGTGTCCCGTACGGCCTGTTGCCGCCCTCTCCCCCGCCGCGGCCGCTGTTGCATCGGAATCGCGCTGACACACGAGCCGCCATTCCGCGCGTCCCGGCGGAAAGCCTCTTTACATGATTTCAAATGGCCGGCCGATACGTCGCCCGCAGATCGCTGATCAAGGTGCTGCTCAACTCCAGCGTCCGGCGATGCTCCGCCAACAGCTTGCGCCCCGCCGGTCGATGGGGCGTGGCGATGGCCTGATCGTAAAGCTGCATCAGTTCCCGTTCGTTGTCGCGCACCTGTTCGAGGATGACGCTGGACTGGCCCAGGAACAGCGCGGTCCGCAGTTGCAGCCAGATGCAGTTCAATTCCGCAAGCAGGGTTTGATCAATCTCCGGTTGTCCGCCGTGCTCCACCACGTATCGAGCCAACTCACTCGCCTGCTGACGTCGCCGCCCGGCCAGGCGCTGAAACAGGGCATAAACGTAAGGATCTTCCACGTGTTCCAGCGATTTGGCGAGCGTATGTCCGCTGGCCGCCACCGCCCGCAGCAGCACGTTGAACTGTCCAAGCCCGGTGATCGCGCCGCCGGCTTCGTCACGGAAAGTCAGAACATCGCACCCGGTGTCATTGGGAGGTTTGGAGGCAGTGGTCGCCTGAGAGCTAGTCGATGGACTGGACATGACTGGTCTCCATACAAATTAAAAGACATGCGACATGGATCACACCACAAACATCCGGGCATCAGAGCAGGTGCATCCGATGATGTGGTGACTACACTGCCATATCCTTATTGAAGTGTTTCCGCGTTTTGCCAAAAGTAAAGCTGGGTACGCGAATATTTTTACGGGCTGAATAACGGTATCGCTGCGCAAGCTTCCGGAGCGGCGATTGACGGTCGATACAATGATGAGCGTGCATCAGATCGGCTCACTGCAACTGGAAAGCAACCTGCTGCTGGCCCCCATTGCCGGCTACTGCGACCTGGCGTTTCGCCTGGCCGTGCGCCGCGTGCCGGGCTACCAGGGCCATGGCAGCGTCGGCTTGACCTGCACGGACCTGCTGTGCCCGCACGCCATCCTGCGCGAAACGGACAAAACCCTGTGGCTGGCGGCCACCAGCGATGAGGATCAACCGGTTTGCATGCAGCTTTACGGCCGCCAGATCGATGTGCTGGTCGAAGCAGCCCGCTGGGCGGAACAACATGGGGCCAAAGTCATCGACCTGAACATGGGTTGCCCCATCGACAAGGTGACCAAGAAGAACGGCGGCTCAAAACTGCTGACCGAGCCGGACCTGGCGGTGACGATCATCCGCGAACTGGTGCGGGCGGTGCGCGTGCCGGTGACGGCCAAGATCCGTCTGGGCTGGTGCGACGGAACCCTCATCACGCAGACATTGCCGCCGCAATTGGCTGACGCCGGTGTTGCCGCCATCACGGTGCACGGCCGCACGGCCGAACAAAAGTTTCGTGGTGAAGTGAATCTTCCGGGGGTCGCGCAGGTGGTCGAAGCGGTCAAGCGACATCATCCGCAGGTCAAGGTTCACGGCAACGGCGATGTCAAAACGCCGCAGGATGCCAAACGGATGATCGACGTCACCGGGTGCGACGGCGTGATGATCGGCCGCGGCGCGCTGGGCCAGCCCTGGCTCTTCCGCGATACGGCGTATTACCTGGCCACCGGCCAACTACCGCCGCCCTATCCGCAGGCTGAGCGCATCAACTGCGTGCTGGCCCACCTGGACAACCTGGCCCGCATGCGCGACGGGCGCATCGCCCTCAACGCCATCCGCCAGCGCATCAGTTGGTACAGCCCCCACCTGCAACCCTGGCCCGGCCTCAAACGCGACGTGCACGCCATGCAGAGCGTTGACCAAGTGCACGATTACCTGCTGCGGCAGCGGGATGAGCAGTTGCAGGCGGTGTGAGCGATTCGATTCTGACAGGATAACAGGATGGACAGGATCAACAGGATTACAAAATCATCCTGTCAATCCGTGTAATCCTGTTCATCCTGTCTAAATCGAATCGTCCCGTGCTTACGCATAGCCAGTCTTACAGAAGTTGCGGTAGTTGTCGCGCAGCAGCAGGCGGGCGTCGCGCATGATGTGTTCGCCGGTGAGCTTGAAGCCCGCTTCGATGGCGTCGGCATACTTATCCACCAGCACGTTGGCGATCAGCTTGCGCGAATGGTCCCACTTGTAGATCAGTTGGTCGAGAATGCGGGCGTCGGAGTGCTGCGGGGCGAAGCTGGCGCCCAGCAGTTCCACGCGCATGCGCGTGATCTCATCGATCAGCGAGGGGTTGTTGAGGAACCACCAGCAGCCGAACGGCAGCAGATTGGCGAACTTGCGGGCGGCCACGCACAGCTCGTGCTGGTTTTCACGCGACAGCATGGAGACCATGAAGCGGTTGCGCGGGAAGCCGGCACACAGATTGACCACGGCCATCACGTCGGCATGGCCCAGCATGTCGCCGGCCTCGCGCAGGGTCGGATTCACCCGGGCCGTGCTGCCGATCATCATGGCCCAGGGCAGACCGCGCTCGGCCAGCACCGGCAGCAGGCACCTTTCGATGAAGGCATCCGCAGTGGGATTGGCGGGGTTCGGATACTTGAATTCCGGCGGCAGACTCATGGCCACATAGACCGCCTTCATGCGATCGATCCAGTCGCCCAGGAAACGCTTGGTTTCGTCGATGGTCTGCTGGCCCAGCGTCTCGGACACCTGGTAACCGAGTCTGGCCATGGCGGCCACCGCCGTGGTCCAATGCCGCAGCAGCGGATCGATGCGCAGCACCGCCTTGAAACGCGGATCGGTGCCGGCGGCCGGATTGTTCAGCCAGATGTCGCGCTCGTGATCGTCGAACACCGGGTTGGTCATGGTGATCGAATCGACGTTGGCAATCTGCATCACCTTGTCGATGTAGTCGCTGGCGTTCTGCTGGGCGAACCATTTGCGGTAGGGTTCGAGCGTCTTTTCATTGGGATCGAGGCCCAGTTTGGTCAGCGTGGTCAACACACCGCGGCAGGCTTCGCTGATGGGCGTGTTCTCCACGAACAGGTGCTGCCAGATGTGGTCGGCCTGCTGCTGCTTGCTCATGGCCCAGAACTTCTCATACGGCAGCACATCGGGCGGCACCACGCGATAAACCTCAGCCACCAGGTAGTGATAGGTGACCAGCTCATCGATGCCCCACAGCAGCAGACCCTTGCCCGTGCCGTCGCTGCTGTCGCCGAAGGCCGGGGCGTAGCAGTGCGTGTGCAGGTCGGTCACCGGCTGCTCGTTGATGATGCGGCTGACGGCGATTTGCAGTGTCTTGCGATCCATAATTCTGCAATCTCCCGTTTTGGAAAGGGGCATGATAACCGATAAACTCTCGGCCATGACCACGCCAACCGCCAATTTCTACGACGTGCTCCGCGAGCGCGGCCTAGTGGCGCAGACCACCGACGAAAACATCCGCCAACGCTTTGAAAAACCCGTCACCGCCTACATCGGCTTCGATGCCACCGCTGACAGCCTGCACGTCGGCTCCCTGGTGCCCATCATGGGACTGGCTCACCTGCAACGCTGCGGGCACCGGCCC
This sequence comes from uncultured Phycisphaeraceae bacterium, assembly GCA_964471555.1. Taxonomy (GTDB): domain Bacteria; phylum Planctomycetota; class Phycisphaerae; order Phycisphaerales; family Phycisphaeraceae; genus JADLFV01. The sequence continues at coordinate 10,717 of CAYYGM010000037.1, read as the reverse complement.
ATCGTGCTGCTGGGCGGAGCCACCACCCTGGTCGGCGATCCCTCCGGCAAGTCCGAAGCCCGCAAGATGCTCCAGCGCGAGCAGATCGACAGCAACGCCAAGGCCATCGCCGCCCAGATCGGGCGCATCGTGCGCTTCGATGACACCACCACAGGTGCGGTCATGGTCAACAACGCGGACTGGCTTGCGAAGATGAACTGGATCGAACTGCTGCGCACCTACGGGCCGCACTTTTCGGTCAATCGCATGCTGACCATGGACTCGGTCAAGACGCGGCTGGACCCCTCGAACGAATCGGGCCTCAGCTTCCTCGAGTTCAACTACATGGTCATGCAGGCCATCGACTTCCTGAAGCTGAACCAGATCTGCGGCTGCAGCGTGCAACTGGGCGGGCAGGACCAGTGGGGCAACATCGTCATGGGCATCGAATTGGCCCGGCGCATGGCCAACGTGGACCTGGCGGGGCTGACCTTCCCGCTGGTGACCAAGTCCGACGGCGGCAAGTTCGGCAAAAGCGAAAAGGGCAACATCTGGCTCGACCCGGCCCGCACGTCGCCCTACGACTTCTACCAGTTCTGGCGCAACACCGCCGACGCGGACATCGCCAGGTTCCTCGGCTGGTTCACCTTCGTGCCCATCGATGAAATCAAGCAACTGACCGCTGCCGAAGGCGCTGCGCTGAACCCCGCCAAGCAGCGCCTGGCTTACGAGATCACCAAACTGGTGCATGGCCAGGACGAAGCGGACAAAGCCATGGACAGCGCCCGGAAAGCCTTCAGTGCTTCGCGCGATGTCACCGGGGATGCCATCCCCCACGCCCCGCTGCCGCCGGAAGGTGGAACGATCGCCCAGTTGCTCGTTGCGGCCGGTCTTGCTTCCTCGAACAGCGAGGCCAAGAAACTCGTACAGGGTGGCGGTGTCCGACTGCACGATGACAAAGTCAGCGATCCCCAGCAGCGCGTGGGCCCGGCCGATGCCCGCGACGGCTTCGTGTTGTTGCGGGCCGGCAAGAAAAGGCTGTTCCGCTTTGATGTGGCGTAAGCTTTCGATCTGCTGGTTCGCATGGATTCTGGCGGCCACGGTCAGCGCGGCGGCGCAGCAGCAGGATCCATTCACCTGGAAACGACTGGCCGACATGCCGCAAGGCGTGGTCGAGCCCTCGGCCACCGTCAGCGGCAGCCAACTGGTGGTCAGCGGCGGACTGAACCTCGGCGGCGGTGCGGTCGATCTGGTGCAGATCATGGACCTGAACCAGTTGCAGTGGACGCGCACGCTGCACCTGCAACGACCACGCTACAACCACGGCCAGATCACCCTGGCGGACGGGCGCATCCTGATCGTGGGCGGTTGGATTCGCCGGGTGGAAGGCAATCGGCATGAACTGGACAGTTGCGAACTGATCGACCCGGCCGCCGGCACCGTCAGCGCCGCAGCCAATCTGCCCCGTACGATTCCCACCCCCACGCTGCACCTGCTCGACGACGGGCGAGTGGTGGCAATCGGCGCTCAGATCGCCACGGTTTACGATCCGCAGCAAAACACCTGGAGTGGGCCGATCGAGATGAAGCGCAACCGTCTCTCGCATCGCTCGGTGTTGATCGGGCCGCGGCGTGTGCTGGTGATCGGCGGCACGGGCATGCAGACGCTCGAGGTGATCGACGTGGAGAAGATGCAGGCGACCTACTACGATCGGCCGCGCCTGCCGTTTCCACTCGATGACATGAACTGCTGGCTGTTGGATGACGGACGGGTGTGGGTGATCGGCGGCCAGATGCTCAACGGCAGAACGGTGGACCAGACCTGGCTGATCACGTTGCGCAATGGCGCACCGGTGCAGGTGGCGGCTGGCCCGAGCCTGGATCTGCCCGGCGGCATGGCTGATCACGTGCTGGCGCCGACGCGACAGGGACTGGTGATCGCCGGGGGTGAATCGCAGGCTGACCTGAGCAACAACGACACGGAGTTAACCTGCGCCCTGCTGCTGGATCCGGTGACGTTGAGCGTGCGGCGACTGCCCGACATGAGCGTGGCCCACGACGATGCGGCCGCGGTCGCGTGGCAGGGGCGCATTATCATCCTGGGCGGTGAAGCGCAAGGCTCCGTGCTGGGGCTGTCGGTGCCGACGCCGGTGCGGGTGGTGGAGATGCTGGAAGAATCGGGTGTCGGGTATCGGGATTCGGGTATCGGCAAGAGAGCAGAGCAGGAGAATCCATGAGGCAAAGTCCATGAAACCCGAGACCCGATACACGATGCCCCAGACCCGCCTCTTTGGACTTTTCCCTCCAAGGCCTCTATCCTGCGCCTTTCCATGAGCGAACAAACCCCGTCCAAAACACACCGAGGGGGCTTCCGCCACTTTTTCTTCCGTGGCCTGGCGATCGTGCTGCCCACGGCCCTGACCATCTGGCTGATCGTCATCGCTTACCAGTTCGTGGCTGACAAGATCGCCACGCCGATCAACTCCGGGATTCGCTGGACGGTGCTGCGCAGCTCGCCTTGGCCGCACGCTTCCAGCGACGACTACGACACCATTTTCGATCAGTTGCCGGCCAGCAAGAAAGAACAATGGGCTACCCAGAGCGAATACCTGGTCGGCACACCCAGCGAGCGGCTGGAGCGGCGGCGGCTGTGGATGCAGCAGGATCCGCTACTGGTCGAGGCGGCCCGGCGGGTGGCGATCGAACGCTGGTGGAACGGGGTGGCCATCGGCAACTGGCAGGTTCTGGACCTGATCGGGCTGGTGGTCGCCATCGTGCTGATCTACTTCGTGGGGCTGATCCTGACCAGCTACGTCGGCCGGAGGCTGTACGCCCGCGGCGAGGAGATGGTCAACCGCATCCCGCTGCTGCGGCGGGTGTACCCCTCGATCAAGCAGGTGACGGACTTCTTTTTCCCCGGTGAGGACAAGAAGTTACAGTTCAGCCGGGTGGTCGCCGTTGAGTATCCGCGAAAAGGGCTGTGGTCGGTCGGCCTGGTCACCGGCACCACCATGCGCAAGATCCAGGATCGGGCCGGGGTCGATTGCCTGACCGTCTTCGTGCCCAGTTCCCCCACGCCGTTCACCGGCTATGTCATCACCGTGCCCAAAGCTGACACCATCGACCTGCCGATCAGCATTGAGGACGCCATGAAGTTTGCCATCAGCGGCGGCGTGGTGGTGCCGCCCAACCAGCGGATCGCCGGCGACCCGGCCGACCTGCCCCGGGTTATGCCCCAGCAATCCCCCCCGCCCCCGGACCCCCGGAATAGCCCCCAGTGACACCCCCCACCCCCCATCCCGCTCGCTGCCACAGCGGATTTACCCTTGACCGTTCCAACCACTAAAATAACCCACCGCCCTGGAGCTGAGACGTAAATGGAAGTAACCGTCACCGGCAAGCACATCGACATCACCGATTCGATCCGCCAGTATGCTGAGGACAAGGTCGGCCGACTGCCGAAGTTCTACGATCGCATCACCAGCGTGCAGGTTGTCGCCGACCGCTACGACAGCCACCGCTACCAGGTGGAGCTGATCGCCCACGTGGATCGGCACGACCACTTCGTGGCGACGGCGCACGGCGACGACCTCTATGCCTGCCTGGACGAGACGGTGGACAAGATCGGCCGGCAACTGCACGACCTCAAGGACAAACTACGTAACCACAAGCACGGCACCGAGTGATCGGCGTCTTGCGTGATGATGATTTTCAGATCCCTGTATCCCCAACCTGTTTGAGCTAGGCAAAGAATCATGAAGTTGAGCGATTTTGTCGTGAACGATGCGATCATCGTCAATCTGGCCACCACGGAAAAGCAGGAGGCCATCGAGCAGATGATCGACAAGCTGATCGCCGCCGGCGCCGCGGACAAGAAGCTGCGCAGCGATCTGGTCAAGAACATCATGGAGCGCGAGAAGCACGGCTCGACCGGCTTCGGCAAGGGCGTGGCCGTGCCCCACGTCAAGCATGAGAAGATCAAGAAGATGGCGGCCGGCATCGCCGTCAGCTCTGCGGGCGTGGATTTCGCCGCCCTGGACAAGAAGCCGGTGTACTCCATCGTGCTGCTGCTTTCGCCCAAGAACAAACCCGACGAGCACCTCCAGGCCATGGAGAACATCTTCACCAACCTGCAGCAGGACACCTTCCGCCGCTTCCTGCGCCAGGCAACCACCGTGGAGGAAGTCGTCGAGTTACTGCACGATGCCGACGCCCAACAGTTGGCGGGATAAACACCAACGTCAGATATGCCGCGGGGGGTGCGGAGCGAGATCGCCATGACGCTCCTCACTCCACGCTTTACGTTCTTTGCCCCATACCCTGCACCTGCGAAACCCTGGACCTTCGGCCGTGGAAATCAACGTGACCATCAAGAACAAGCTGGGACTGCACGCCCGCCCGGCGATGGCCTTCGTGGACACAGCCAACGGCTTCCGTAGCGATATCCGCGTCAAGAAGAACGAGCAGAACGTTGACGGCAAGAGCATTATGCAGTTGATGATGCTGGCCGCCACCCAGGGCACGCAATTGACCCTGGCCGCTGAAGGCGATGACGCCGACGCCGCCTTGGCCGCCCTGAGCGAACTGGTCGATCGCGGCTTTGATGAAGAATAGGGTGGGGGGAAATTCGAATGACGAAACAATGTCCCAATGACGAATGACGAATGCTTGGAGTTTCGTCATTCGGACATTCGAGCATTCGTCATTGATTCGTCATTCGAATTTCCGCCCACGCGGCTTTCGCCATTCGAATTTGATCTCTTCCTCTTCCACCAGCGCCACGTCGCCGCCACCGGTGCGGACAGGGCATAGACGGCCATCAAGCCGGCCAGCGACAACTGCGGACGCAGCAGCAGCATGCCCGCCACCGCCACCACCAGCACGAACGAGGGCAGCGTCACCCGCCGCCGCAGGTAGCGATTGAGCACGTGCACGTAGCGCAGCTTGCTGACCATGGCGATAGCCATCAGCAGCGCGATCAGCACCATGGCCACGGCCGCCGAGCGCACCAGCCAACTGTTCGCGTCGTACTTGGCCAGGAAGTACTGGTGCATCAACGCCAGGCTGGCCACCGTGCCCGCCGCGGCCGGGGAAGGCATGCCGCGGAAGTAGTGGTGGGCCGGGTTGTCGTCCTCGGGTGTTTCGATGTTGAACCGCGCCAGGCGCAGGGCGGCGCACGCCACGTACAGTCCCGCCACCACCAGGGCGAAGCGATCGAACACGTAATCCGCCCTGCCGAAGAACGGCGTGCCGATGTCAACCAGCTCGATCACCACGAACGCCGGCGCCACGCCGAAGGTCACCAGGTCCGCCAATGAATCCAGTTGCTCGCCCAGTTCGCTGACCGAGTGGGTCATTCGCGCCACGCGGCCGTCGAGCGCGTCGAAGATCATGCCGGTGAAGATGAACAGCACCGCCAGCGTCGGCTGCGACCAGTCGAAGGGAAAGCCGACGTTGGTCGGCCGCGACGCCACGAACACCGCGGCGAACCCGCACAGCAGGTTGCCCAGTGTCATCATCGTCGGCGCCACCGCAATGCCGCGACGCACGATGGCCGCTCGGCGATAGCGCCGCCGCATGGCCCGGCGACTTCGTGAGGCACGTTGAAGCATGCAAACATTGTACGTGAATCACCCCCGCCGCTTGCGGCTTCGCAAAACCGCCCGTACACCGAAGGCATCGCGAAGCTGCAAGCGGCCGGACCGCCCGACTTTCCCCTGCGGCCCCGCAGCCGGTATCCTGATCGCATGGATTGCCTGTTGTACCCGTACCAATTACGCAACAATCGCCTGATCGGGGCGGTGTTGTGCCTGGCGTTTCTGGCTCCGCTGCTGGTCGGTGTCAATCTCCGCCCCTCGCCCACCGGCCTGGGCACGCACACCGAACTGGGCCTGGCCCCCTGCGGTTTCTACCTGGTCACCGGCATGCCCTGCGCCACCTGCGGCATGACCACTGCCGTCAGCTTCGCTGCCCACGGCCACCTGCTGATCGCCTTCTACACCCAGCCGGCCGGGGCGCTGCTGGCACTCATCTGCGCCATGATGTGTCTGATCGCCGGCTGGTCGGCGCTTAGCGGCATGTCGCTGCAACCGATCGGGGCGCTGCTGGGAAGACCGATCGCGTTCTTGACCATGCTGGCCGTGGTGCTGGCAGCATGGGGCTACACGCTGTGGATGCACCTGAGCGACGGAAGGATTAGCCACCTATGAAAAACACAGTGGTTTCACTTGGGATCTTCTGCCTGCTGCTGACCGGCTGCCAAGGCCTGGGCTGGCTGGGCGAAGGCATGGGCGGCGGCAAGAAGAAGATCGACGTCGAAGCCCGCTACCTGGGGCTGGACAATCAGAGCGTGGCGGTGCTGGTCTCTGCTGACGAGTACATCCTCGCTCAGTATCCCAACGCCGACCTGTCGGTCTGCTCGGCTGTCACCCGCAAGATCGCTGCCAACGTGCCCGGCGTCACCGTCACCGGTCCCGCCCAGGTGATGACCTTCCAGCAGAGCAATCCCTACTGGTCCACGCTGCCGTTCGATGAACTGGTGGCCAAGCTGAACGTACAGCGCATCGTGTTGATCGACCTGATCGAATATCGCACGCATGAACCGGGCAACGCCCACGTCTGGCAGGGCCTGGTCAGCGCCAACGTCGGCGTCATCGAAGCGGATGCCGCCGATCCCGATCGCATGGCCATCAACGAAACCGTCAGCGCCAAGTTCCCGGAAAACTCCGACATCGGCCTGCTCAACACCGATGACCAGACCGTCGAGCTGGGCATGCTGCAACTGTTCGCTCGCGATGCTTCGGGCCTGTTCTACGATCACCAGATCGAGGTGGACAAATGACCAGCCGACCTGCTGCCGCCCTGCTGCTGTTGCTGATGCTCACGAGCCTGACCGGCTGCGGTGAAGGCTATCTGGCCCAACTGATCCACGGCCCGGACAAGGTGCCGGCCGCCTACACGCTGGCCGCACGCCCCACGCTGATCTTCGTGGAAGATCCCGCCGGCCGATTCCGCGATCCCAATCTGCCAGCCGTCGTCGCGGTCAATATCGAACACAATCTCAAACAGAACAAGGCCCTGGAAGCCTCGATCGTGCCCGCCCGCGATGTGGCAGACCTGCAATCGCAACTCGGTGACCAATTCGCCAAGCTGCCCATCGATGAACTCGGTCGCCGACTCGGAGCCGAGCAGGTGATCTATGTGCTGATCGATGACGTGACGTTGCAGACGATGGCGGGCGTCTTCCGCCCCACGGCCCTGGCCCAGGTGAAAGTGATCGACGCCACCACGGGTCAGCGCCTGTTTCCCGAGGCCCCGGCCGTCATCGACCCCAAGACGCCGACCCGTGGTCGCAGTGTCACGAGCCAATTCCGCGGCGGCACCAGTGTGGGCACCGATAGCCAGGGCATGGCCGTCGCCTTGCGCCGCCAGTTGGCCGAGTTGCTTGGCCGCGATATCGCCCGACTCTTCTACAAATGGACGCCGCCGGAAATCGGCAGCCGCTTCGAAGAAAAATGACCGCCCGGCTGCTGCACCTGATTGATGCTGTCCACCCTGCCGCGCCGCCGACGCTGGCGGCCCTGATCGCAGCCTGGCCCGAGGCTGAACATCGCGTGCTGGCGCGGGGTTCGTTTGCCATGGCTGATGCGCTGCGCTTGGTCGGTTTGCCGCACGTGCAACGGACGACGCTGCTGTCACTGCGACGAACCGATCACGCGGATGCCGATCACATCCTGGCCTGGTCCGCTCGTGCCGCGACAGCCGCTGCCATTGTTCGGCCGCGCACGCCGCTGTCCTGGATCGCCTTCCAGTCGCCCGGCCGTTGGACCGCCGCTCTGCTCCGCCGTCGGGCTGCGACCGCCCTCTGTTTCAGCGATGCGCTGCGCGAGCAACTGATCGCCGCGGGTCAGAAAGCGCAGTGCGTGCCGCCCCTGTTCGACCCCCGCTGGCTGAGCCCGGCCGAGCCCGACCGCTGGCAGCGTCAGCCCCAGGATCGGCTGATCGCCCTGCTGGCGGACGACCCGCGACAGTGCGACGTGCAGGCTGCGGTGCTGGCGGTCAGTCTGCTGCAGGAGTCGCTCAACGATCAGTCAGACCCGCCGCAGCTGCGACTGCTGGTGCACCCCGAGGCGGTCCACCAGGCCCGTGCCCGCCGCCTGATCGATCAAGCGGAGGCACCCGCCCGCCTGCTGGTCGATCCGCAGATGTCCAAGCCGTGGCAACTGCTGGCCAGTTGCGACCTGGCCCTGCTGTGGGGCGAAAAGACGACACTGGCCGCGGCGTGGACCAGGGCGGCGGGTCTGCCTGTCCTCGCGGCCACGGACCAGAACTACCGCCTCGCTGCTGAGAACTTGCGACCCCTGATTAACATGGGAAAAACACCCATCTCACAAATACCCTTGACGTCTGCCGATTCGGCAGCCTGGCGTGCTGCGCTCATGGGCACTTGACGTCTTACCCCATCGTAACTTAGGATGATTTCAGTTGTCCCCAGCGCGTTGAGCGCGGCTCCACGCGGGGACAGGAGTAACCGGCACGACCCGCTGGTTTGTTAGCGGGCAGGCCGATCAGCCGGTGGCCAGGGTTTATGGCCCCGGACGTTCGCCCCAGAAGCGGACGGGATAGATTGACGATGCTTTCACTGACCGGTTTGTCCAACACGTGTCCTTGGTCCGGGATGAATATTCCTCTATGCAGAGTTTGCGCGATCCAACCACGTGTCGTTCCGCGCGCGGACGGGGGACACTGACCGCCTGGTCATTGAGCATCGCCACAATCTCCTGATCGTGTCCATGTGAACGGGTCGTGCCCGACATACCCGTGGCCGTCTGCGCGGTACACGGGGTTGCAGCAAAGGGCATACCCATGTTTTCCTATTCTTCCATTCTGGCCCTCAGCTCCCTGTGGAGCGGCTTGGGCCTGGGGATCGCCATCGGCGCCGGGGCCGTGCTGGTGATCATCAAGATCCTGGGCTTTCGCGCCGTCAATCAAGCCAAGGCCGAGGCCGAGATCCTGCTGGAAAAAGCGCAGGCCGACGCCGAGACCACCAAGAAGCAGATCGAACTGGACTTCCGTGAAGAGCTGGCCAAACGCCGCGAGCAGACCGAAGCCAAGGCCGCCGAGGTTCGCCAGAAGCTCGACCAGCAGGAACGTGATCTGAACAAACGCCAACTCGACGTCGACCGCAAGCTCGACACTCTGGCCACCAAAGACAAATACCTCAAGGAGCGCGAGCAGAGCCTGCACGATCGTGAGCACAACGTCAGCGCCAAGGAGGCGGAACTCGACGACATGCTGGCCAAGCACCGCACCCGCATCGAGGCCGCCGAAGCCGAGCAAAAGCAGACTCTGCTCCGCATCAGCGGCCTCAACGAAGAGGAAGCCAAGAAGGAAGCCCTCAAGGCCCTCGAGCGCGAGTGCCAGCACGAAGCGGCCCAGATCATCCAGCGCAACCTGGAAAAAGCCGAGGCTGAAAGCAAGGACAACGCACTCAAGATCACCCTGCAAGCCATCCAGCGTTACGCCTCCGAGCACACCCAGGACACCACCGTCAGCGCCATCGCCATCCCCTCCGACGACATGAAAGGCCGCGTCATCGGCCGCGAAGGCCGCAACATCCGCGCCTTCGAACAAGCCACCGGCGTTGACGTCATCGTGGACGATACCCCCGGCGTCGTTGTCGTCTCCTGCTTCGATCCCGTCCGCCGCGCCATCGCCGCCGAGACTTTGCAGAAGCTCATCGACGACGGCCGCATCCATCCCACACGCATCGAAGAAGTCGCCGAACAGATGCGCAAGGAAATCAACGAACGCATCCTCAAGTTCGGCAAGGACGCCTGCATCGAGGCCGACATCCAGGGCCTGCATCCCAAGATCAGCGAAACCATGGGCCGACTGTACTACCGCTCCAGCTACGGCCAGAACATCCTGCGCCACTCGGTCGAGACCGCCTTCCTCTGCCAGGTGATCGCCGACGAACTGGGCCTCGATGGTGAACTGGCCCGCCGCTGCGGTTTCCTGCACGACATCGGCAAAGCCCTCGACCACGACCAGGAAGGCGGCCACCCCGCCATCGGCATGGAGTTCGCCCGCAAGTACGGCGAAAAAGAAGCTGTCCTCAATGCCATCGGCGGCCACCACAACGACATCCCCGCCACCACGCCCTACACCGCCATCGTCATGGCCGCCGACGCCATCAGCGGCGCCCGCCCCGGCGCCCGCCGCGAAACGCTGGAGCGCTACGTCAAGCGCCTCGAGCAACTCGAACAGATCGCCACCAGCATCAAAGGCGTCAAAAACGCCTACGCCATCCAGGCCGGCCGCGAGGTGCGCGTGATCGTCGATCCCGACAGCGTGGACGACGCCAACTGCACCTACATCGCCCGCGACATCGCCAAGCGCGTCAGCGAGGAAATGACTTTCCCCGGCGAAATCAAGATCACCGTGCTGCGCGAAATGCGCACGGTGGAATACGCGCGGTAACGAACGTCAATTGAAAACCGCCCGCTGGCGCATGACGGACCCGATCGGCCCAAGTCCGCCACGCGCGCAGCAAGGCGATCACAAACGGAAGGCCGGCTACGTCGAAGCTCCGTAGAGCCGGAAGGCGACGCGCCTGTCAGGCCGCCTTCGATTTTCACTCAGGCGGCTTTCTGGACACTGCGAACTCCGGGCACGAGCGGCGGAGTTGACCCCCTCCCCGAATCTTGAGCCAGACTTTGTGAGAGAATCCGCCCGGC